>NZ_JBEXXN010000063.1:0-41622 GCF_040630445.1 Streptomyces sp. NPDC005805 | reverse complement strand
CGCCGGGGGGGGGGGGGGGGGGCGCGCCCCCGGGGGGGGCGGGGGGGGCGCGGGGGGGGGGGGGCCGGGGGGCCCCCCCCCCCCCCCGCCGCCCCCGCCCCGGACAGCGGCGCGCCACCGCCCCGGGGTGGGGCGGTGGCGCGTGGGCAACGGCCCTGCGGGGGTCAGTGGTTGCGGGGGAAGCCCAGTTCGACGCCCGAGGGCGCGTCCGCCGGGTCCGGCCAGCGGGTGGTCACGACCTTGCCGCGGGTGTAGAAGTGGACGCCGTCGTTCCCGTAGATGTGGTGGTCGCCGAAGAGGGAGTCCTTCCAGCCGCCGAAGGAGTGGTAGCCCACCGGCACCGGGATCGGCACGTTCACGCCGACCATGCCGGCCTGGATCTCCAGCTGGAAGCGGCGGGCCGCGCCGCCGTCGCGGGTGAAGATCGCGGTGCCGTTGCCGAACGGCGAGGCGTTGATGAGGGCCACGCCCTCCTCGTAGGTCTCGGCGCGCAGCACGCACAGCACCGGGCCGAAGATCTCGTCGCGGTAGGCGTCGGAGTCGACGGCCACCTTGTCGAGGAGGGAGAGGCCGATCCAGTGGCCGTCCTCGTAGCCCTCGACGGTGTGGCCGGTGCCGTCGAGGACGACCTCGGCGCCCTGGGCGGCGGCGCCCGTGACATAGGAGGCGACCTTGTCGCGGTGCGCCTTGGTGATCAGCGGGCCCATCTCGGAGACCGGGTCGGTGCCGGGGCCGATCACGATCTTCTCGGCGCGCTCGCGGATCTTCGCCACCAGCTCGTCGCCGACCGCGCCCACCGCGACGACGGCCGAGATGGCCATGCAGCGCTCGCCGGCCGAGCCGTACGCGGCGGAGACGGCGGCGTCGGCGGCCGCGTCCAGGTCGGCGTCGGGGAGGACCAGCATGTGGTTCTTGGCGCCGCCGAGGGCCTGCACACGCTTGCCGTTGGCGGCGGCGGTGGTGTGGATGTAGCGGGCGATCGGGGTGGAGCCGACGAAGGAGACGGCCGCCACGTCCGGGTGCGCGAGGAGCGCGTCCACGGCCACCTTGTCGCCATGGACCACGTTGAGGACGCCGTCGGGCAGGCCCGCCTCGGCGGCCAGCTCGGCGAGCAGGTTGGCGGCGGACGGGTCCTTCTCGCTGGGCTTGAGGACGAAGGTGTTGCCGCAGGCGACGGCCAGCGGGAACATCCACATCGGCACCATCGCCGGGAAGTTGAACGGCGTGATGCCCGCGACGACGCCCAGCGGCTGGCGGATCGAGGCGACGTCGACCCGGTTGGACACCTGGGTGGACAGCTCGCCCTTGAGCTGGGTGGTGATCCCGCAGGCCAGCTCCACGATCTCCAGACCGCGCGCGACCTCGCCGAGGGCGTCGGAGTGGACCTTGCCGTGCTCGGCGGTGATCAGGGCCGCGATGTCGTCCCGGCGGGCGTCCAGCAGGGCCCGGTAGCGGAACAGGACCGCGGTGCGCTGGGCGAGGGAGGAGGTGCCCCAGGTCGCGTACGCCTCCTTGGCGGCGGCCACGGCCGCGTCGACCTCGGCGGCCGAGGCGAGCGCGACCCGCGTGGTCACCGCGCCGGTGGCCGGGTCGGTGACCGGACCCCAGTTCCCGGACGCGCCCTCGACGGTCTTGCCACCGATCCAGTGGTTGACGGTCTTCGTCATGGCGAAAAAGCTCCTTCGAGTCCCTCGGAGATCAGAGGTGGCGGCGTCGGGCCGCGACGTGCCGGTCGTACTCCTCGCGGGCCGTGACCGCCGACGGGCGGGTCGCGGTCTCGGCCACCGGAACATCCCACCACGCCTGTGCCGCGGGCGGGCCCGACACAGTGTCGGGCGTTTCGGTCTCGACGTAGACACATGTGGGCCGGTCCGCGGCACGGGCCTCCGCGAGGGCTTCCCGCAGGTCACGCACGGTCCGGGCGCGGATCGTGTGCATGCCGAGGGAGGCGGCGTTGGCGGCCAGGTCCAGGGGCAGCGGCGGGCCGTCGAAGGGCCCGCCGGGGCGGCCCCGCTCCCGGTAGGCGGTGCCGAACCCCTCCGCGCCGACCGTCTCGGAGAGCCCGCCGATCGAGGCGTACCCGTGGTTGTCGAGGATCACCACCCGGATCGGGACGCCCTCCTGCACGGCGGTGACCAGCTCGGTCGGGTTCATCAGATAGGTGCCGTCGCCGACCAGCGCCCACACCGGGCGGCCGGGGGCGGCCATCGCGGCGCCGATGGCGGCCGGGATCTCGTAGCCCATACAGGAGTAGCCGTACTCCACGTGGTACTGGTCGGCGGACCGGGTGCGCCAGAGTTTGTGCAGGTCGCCGGGGAGGGAGCCGGCCGCGTTGATCAGGATGTCCTCGCCGGTGACCAGCTCGTCCAGGAGGCCGAGGACCTGGGTCTGGGTGGGGGCCGCGTCCGGCTCGGGCGCGGCGAGCGCGCTCGTGACCCGCTTCTCCCACGCCTCCTTCGCGGCCGAGTACGCGGCCCGGTGGGCGGGGTCGGCGGTGTGCCCGGCGAGGGCGGCGGTCAGCTCCTCCAGGGCGGCCCGGGCGTCGGCGACGACGGCCAGCCCGGCCATCTTGTGCGCGTCGAAGCCGGTGATGTTGATGTTGACGAAGCGGACCCCGGGCCCGGCGAAGAGGGTGGCCGAGGCGGTGGTGAAGTCGGTCCAGCGGGTGCCGACGCCGATCACCAGGTCCGCGCCGCGGGCCGCCTCGTCCGCCGGGGCGGTGCCGGTGTGCCCGATGCCGCCCAGGTCGCAGGGGTGGTCGTACGGGAGGGCGCCCTTGCCCGCCTGGGTGGCCCCGACGGGGATGCCGGTGGCGTCCACCAGGGCGCGCAGCGCCGCCTCGGCCCCGCTGTGCCGGATGCCGCCGCCGACGACGAGCAGCGGGCGGCGCGCGGCCCTCACCGCGCGGGCGGCCTCGGCGAGGGCGTCCGCGTCGGGCCGGGGGCGGCGCACGGGCCACACCCGCTCGGCGAGGAACTCCGCGGGCCAGTCGTACGCCTCGGCCTGCACGTCCTGCGGGAGGGCGAGGGTCACGGCTCCGGTGTCGGCGGGGTCGGTGAGGACGCGCATCGCCTGGATGGCGGCCGGAATCAGGGCCTCGGGGCGGGTGACCCGGTCGAAATAGCGGGAGACGGGCCGCAGCGCGTCGTTGACGGACACATCGCCCGCGTAAGGGACTTCGAGCTGCTGGAGGACGGGGTCGGCGGGGTGGGTGGCGAACACATCGCCGGGGAGGAGCAGTACGGGCAGCCGGTTGATGGTGGCGAGGGCCGCGCCGGTGACCAGGTTGGTGGCGCCGGGCCCGATGGAGGTGGTCACGGCGTGGGTGGCGAGGCGGCGGGACTGGCGGGCGAAGCCGGCGGCCGCGTGGACCATTGCCTGTTCGTTGCGGCCCTGGACGAAGGGCATCACACCCGGCCGGGGGTCGTCCCAGGGGTTGTTGGCCGCGGCGCCCGACTCCAGGAGGGCCTGGCCGACGCCCGCGACATTGCCGTGCCCGAAGATGCCCCAGGTGGCGGCGATCAGGCGCTGCCGGTGGCCGTCCCGTTCGGTGTACTGGGCGGCGAGGAAGCGCACCAGGGCCTGCGCGGTGGTGAGCCGGACGGTCCCCGCCGGCCGCGTCACGGGGGTGAGGGTCGCGGGGGTGGTGGGGGTCGTGGGCGTCATCGGGTGTCCCTGGTCGTCATCGGTAGCCCTTCGTCCGTCCGGTCAGGTGGTCGGGGTGGAAGCGGATCAGCCATTCGCGTTCGCCGGGCCCGGCCATCACGTTGAGGTAGTACATGGGGTGGCCGGGCTGGGCGACGGAGGGGCCGTGCCAGCCGTCGGGGACGAGGACGGCGTCCCCGCTGCGGACCTCGGCCAGCAGATCGGCGCCGCCCGGGCGGGACGGGGAGACCCGCTGGTAGCCGAGGCCGCCGCCGTCGATCTCGTAGTAGTAGATCTCCTCCAGGACGCTCTCCTCGCCGGGCACGTGCTCGTCGTGCTTGTGCGGCGGGTAGGAGGACCAGTTGCCGCCGGGGGTGACCACCTCGACGGCGATCAGGCGGTCGCAGGCGAAGACGCCGGCCGCGGCGAAGTTGCGCACCTCGCGGGCCTGGACTCCGCTGCCGCGGGCCTCGACCGGTACCTCCGGCGCGGGGCCGTAGCGAGCGGGGAGTCGGCGCTCGCACCTCGCTCCTGCCAGGGCGAAGCGGCCTCCCGCACCGGAGGCGATCTGGACGCGGGCGTCCCGCGGCACATAGGCGAAGTCACTCACCGAGCCGAACACGCTGTCCCGGCCGTGCAGTTGGAACGTCTCGTGGAAGGTCTCGTGGAACGTCTCGCCGTGCGTCCGCCCGTCGTGCGTCTGCACCGTACAGGCCCCGCTCAGCGGGAGCACGACCCATTCGCTGTCGCCCGTGTCGAAGGTGTGCTCCCCGCCGGGCGGCAGGTCCAGCACCCGCAGGGCGGACCGCTCCCAGCCGGCTCGCCCGGGCCCGATGTCCACGCTGTACGCGCCGCCCGCGGTGCTGCCCGCGGGGAGGTGGAGCCGGCTTCGGCGGTCGTCGTCGCTCATGTCTCCTGGGTACCCCGTCACAGCAGTCCCACGGCCGTGTCGACCGCGCCCGCCACATCGCCGTCCGCCGGATAGAGCAGGGAGCGGCCCGCGACCAGGCCCTGGACTGTGGGCAGCCGCAGGGCGTCGCGCCACTGGCCGAAGGCGCGGTCCGGGTCCGGGCCGGTGTCGCCGCCGAGAAGGACCGCGGGGAGGGTGGAGGTCTCCAGTACCGCCCGCATCTCGCCGGGGTCCTCGGTGACGGGCACCTTCAGCCAGGTGTACGCGGAGGTGCCGCCGAGCCCGGAGGCGACGGCCAGGGACCGGGAGACGGCCTCGGCGCCGAGGTCGTGGCGGAGGACCCCGCCGCGCCGGTGGCAGATGAACGGCTCGACGAACACGGGGAGCCGGTGCTCCGCCATCTCGTCGACCGCGCGGGCCGCGGCGGCGAGGGTGTCGAGGGAGGCCGGGTCGCCGTAGTCGATGCGGAGCAGGAGCTTCCCGGCGTCGAAGCCGAGGCGCGCCAGGTCGCGGGCGCGGTGGCCGGTGAAGCGGTCGTCCAGTTCGAAGGCGGCGCCGGCGAGGCCGCCGCGGTTCATGGAGCCCATGACGACCTTGCCGTCGAGGGCGCCGAGGAGGAGCAGGTCGTCCAGGATGTCGGCGGTCGCGAGGACTCCGTCGACGCCGGGCCGGGAGAGTGCGAGGCAGAGGCGTTCCAGCAGGTCGGGGCGGTTGGCCATGGCGAGGGGGCGGCCCCCGGCGGCGAACGCGCCGCGGGCGGGGTGGTCGGCGGCGACGATCATCAGCCGGCCGTGGTCGCCGAGGAGGCCGGTGCGGCGCGGGCGGCGGGCGGCGGCCTCCGCGACGGCCTCGGGGTGCCGGGCCCGGATCCCGGCCAGCTCCCCGGCGTCCACCCGGCTCACGGCGCGCCGCCGGGCGCGCCGGGCAGCGCGGGGCCCTCGCCGCGGGGCGCGGGGCCGTCGCCGGGCCGGGCGGTGCCGCCGGGCGGGTGCGCGGGCACGGAGGGCGGGGCGGTGCCGCCGGGCGGGTGCGCGGGCGCGCGCCCGGGCGCGGAGGGCGGGGTGCCGTCGCCGGGCGCGTGCGGAGGCGAGGTCGGCCCCGCACCGGCCGGCGCGCCGGGGCGGCTCGGGTCCGGTGGGACCGGGCCGCCCGCGAGGACCCGTTCCACCTCCGCCTCGTACGGCATCGCCGCCGAGCACGCGAGCCGCGCCGCGACCACCGCCCCCGCCGCGTTGGCGAAGCGGATCACCCGCTCCAGCTCCCAGCCCGCGAGCAGCCCGTGGCAGAGCGCCCCGCCGAACGCGTCGCCCGCGCCGAGGCCGTTGACCACCTCCACGGGCACCGGCGGAACCTCGACGCGGGTGCCGTCGCGGTGGACGGCGAGCACCCCCTTGGGGCCCTGCTTGACGACGGCGAGGTCCACGCCCGCCGCGAGCAACGCCTCGGCCGCCGCGTGCGGTTCGCTCTCCCCGGTGGCGATCGCGCACTCCTCCGGGTTGCCGACGGCGACGGTCGCGTGGGCGAGGGCCTGGGCGTAGTGGACCCGGGCCGCGCCCGGGTCGGGCCAGAACACGGGGCGCCAGTCCAGGTCGAAGACGGTGGTGCCCGACGTGCCGCGGTGGGCGAGGGCGGCGAGGGTCGCCGTCCGGCTGGGCTCGGCGCACAGGCCCGTCCCCGTCATCCAGAAGACGCGCGCGGTGCGGATCGGCTCGCGTTCCAGTTCGCTCTCCCGGATCTCCAGATCGGGGGCCTTGGGCAGCCGGTAGAAGTAGAGGGGGAAGTCGTCCGGCGGGAAGATCTCGCAGAAGGTGACCGGTGTGGGGTACTCCTCCACCGAGGTCACCCAGCGGTCGTCGACCCCGAACTCCCGTAGGGTGTCGTGCAGATACTCGCCGAAGGGGTCCTGCCCGGTGCGGGTGATCAGGGCCGTCCGCCGGCCGAGCCGGGCGGCGGCGACGGCGACGTTGGCGGGCGAACCCCCGAGGAACTTCCCGAAGGTGTCGGCCTCGGCCAGCGGCACCCCGGTGCGCAGCGGATAGAGGTCCACTCCGATCCGGCCCATGGTGATCACGTCGTACCGCGGCGGGGCGTACGGCTCAGGCATACGTGTCCCTTCGTCAGGGGGCGCGCGCCGCCCCCGAGGCGCACCCGGGTCCAGAGCCTGTCTAGCCCGGCCCGGCGAACCCTGTCAATATTTTGTCCGGACATTCGGACCAAGCCTTGACACCCTTCTCCGGCGGCCGGGATGGTGAAGGGCATGACCTCCCCCGTACCCGCCCAGAACCGCATCCGGGTCGGCTCGGCCCCCGATTCCTGGGGGGTGTGGTTCCCCGACGATCCCCAACAGGTCCCCTGGCGGCGCTTTCTCGACGAGGTGGCACGCGCCGGCTACGAGTGGATCGAACTCGGCCCCTACGGCTATCTGCCGAGCGACCCCGCCGTACTCGCTGAGGAAACGTCACGCCGTGGGTTGAAGGTCTCCGCGGGGACCGTCTTCACCGGCCTCCACCACGGGCCCGCCGTCTGGGACGCGACCTGGGCGCACGTGGCCGCCATCGCCGGACTCACCCGGGCCATGGGCGCGGAGCACCTGGTGGTCATCCCCTCCTTCTGGCGGGACGACAAGACCGGCCGGGTGCTGGAGGACTCGGTCCTCACCCCCGCGCAGTGGCGCGAACTGACCGCCCAGACGGAGCGCCTGGGGCACGAGGTGCGGGAGCGCTTCGGCCTGCGGATCGTCGTCCATCCGCACGCGGACACCCATATCGACACCGAGGAGAACGTCACCCGCTTCCTCGACGCCACCGACCCGGACCTGGTCTCCCTGTGCCTGGACACCGGGCACTACGCCTACTGCGGCGGCGACAGCGTGGACCTGATCAAGCGCTACGGCGAACGGATCGGCTACCTCCACCTCAAGCAGGTCGACCCGGCGGTCCTCGCCGACGTGGCCGCCGAGGGGCTGCCCTTCGGACCGGCGGTCGCCCGGGGCGTGATGTGCGAGCCGCCGACCGGGGTCCCGGCCCTGGAACCGGTCCTCGCCGCGGCCGCCGCCCTGGACGTGGACCTGTTCGCCATCGTCGAGCAGGACATGTACCCCTGCCCGCCGGACCGGCCCTATCCGATCGCCGAACGTACGCGCGGATTCCTGCGCTCCTGTGGCCTCTGAGGCGGATGCGGCACTTCCGTCACTGTTGTCCCGGCCTCATCACACATGTCTCCGTTACGCGGGTCTTCCGTCACAGGCGGTCGACAGCATGGCCCCTGCAGCCGCCCGGCCTCGTTCAACGGGCACAGGCTCAGTGATCGCCAGCGTCCGCGCGGCAGCTCCCCCGACGGCATCCCGACCGCCGCTGCTGCGCGCGCAAGGAGGTGCCACGCACATGACGGACAGAAACCTGTGGTCCTACAAGGACATCGCCGCCCACATCCGGGTGCAGCCGGACACCGTCCGCTCCTACCGCAAGCACGGGCTGCTCCCTCCCCCCGACCACGTGGAAGGCGGCAAGCCCTACTGGCGCGCGGACACCATCCGTGCCTGGGTGGCCAACAGGCCGGGCAACAGGGGCCGTCGGGAGTGACCTCCGGGGAGCGGCGCTCCCCCGCGGGCCCCCCGACCGCCACGGCGGTCGGGGGGCCCGCGTCTGCCGGCCCGGCTCAGACGCGGGCGCACGCCCACGACCGGATGCACGCCCGGGTCCTCGTCTGCCGGCCCGGCTCAGACCCTGGCGGTGTCCCGGGCGGACGCCTCCTCGGCCGGCGCCCCGCCCCCTCCGTCCGAGGCCGCCGGGCCGGGCTTCGCCGGCCGGGGGCGCTCCGGGGGCGCGGACTCCCCCTCGCTGAGCCCGAACCGCCGGTGGAAGCGCCGCAGCGGAGCCGGGGCCCACCAACTGACCGCGCCCATCAGCTTCATCACGGACGGGACGAGCAGGCTGCGCACCACCATCGCGTCCATCAGGACCGCCAGGGCTATGCCGAGGCCGAGCATCTTGGTGTTGGTCACCCGTGAGGTGCCGATCGCCACCATCACCACGGCGAGGATCACGGCCGCCGCGGTGATCAGCCCGCCGGTGCGCTGGAGGCCGAAGCGCACCGCACCGTCGTGGTCCCCGGTGCGGTCGTACTCCTCCTTGATGCGGGAGAGCAGGAAGACCCCGTAGTCCATGGAGAGCCCGAAGGCGATGCAGAACATCAGCACCGGGAGGGTCGTCTCGATGTCCCCGGTGGGGGTGAAGGCCAGCGGGCCCGAGAGGTTGCCGTCCTGGAAGACCCAGACCAGGGCGCCGAACATCGCGGTGAGGCTGAGCCCGTTGAGGACGACGGCCTGGAGGGGTATCAGCACACTGCCCGTCAGCAGGAAGACCAGGAACAGGGTCACCACCACGACGATGCCGAGGGCGAGGGGGAGCTGTTCGGCGATGGCCGCCTTGGAGTCCTCCAGGATCGCCGCCCGCCCGGTGACCGAGGTCTCGAACGGCGCCGGGACCTCGCGCAGTTCATGGACGAGGCGCTGGGCCTCCTCCCCCACGGCCTCTCCCTCCGGCAGGACGGTGAAGTAGGCGAGGTCCCCGCTGGTGAGCGGGCCGTCGACGCGGAGGACGCCGGGCAGGGCGGCCACCCGCTCGCGGTACTGCCCGTACTGCGCGGCCGTCGGGGCGGACCCGCCGGGGGTGGCCGGTTCGGCGAGGACGTCCAGGGTCCCGGCGGGGCTGCCGGCGAAGCCCTCCCGGATCTCCTGCTGCACCACATGGGACTCGGCGCTCGGCGGGAGCTGGCGGTCGTCGGGGGTGCCGAACGTGACGCCCAGGAAGGGCAGTCCGAGCAGGACCAGGGCCGCGACCGTGGTGAAGGCGAAGAGCGGGGCGCGGCGCATGACCAGCCCGGCGAACCTCCCCCACCGGGCCCCGGGCTCCTCCGGGGCCCCGGCCTCGCCCCGGGCGGTCCCGGCGGCGGACTCCCCGCCCTTCGCTCCTGCGGACTCCCCGCGCCGGGCCCGCCGCCGCAGGAGCCGGCGCAGGTCCAGGGCGTTGACCCGGTGGCCCAGCAGCATCAGCGCGGCGGGCAGCAGGATCAGAGCGGCCGCGGCGGCCAGCAGGACCACCGCGATGCCCGCGTAGGCGAAGGAGCGGAGGAAGTACTGCGGGAAGACCAGCATCGCGGCGAGGGACACGGCGACCGTGAGCGCCGAGAACAGGACGGTGCGCCCGGCCGTGCGTAGGGTCGTGCCGACCGCGGCCCGCACCTCCGCTCCCGTGCCCAGTTCCTCGCGGAAGCGGCGCACGATGAAGAGGGCGTAGTCGATGGCGAGGCCCAGGCCGAGGGCGGTGGTCAGGTTCATCGCGAAGACGGAGACATCGGTGAACTCCGTGAGGCCGCGCAGCACCGCGTTGGTCCCGAGGATGGCCACGATGCCGACGCCCAGCGGCAGCAGGGCCGCGACCGCGCTGCCGAAGACCATCACCAGCAGCACCAGGGTGACCGGGAGGGCGATCAGCTCGGCCCGGAGCAGGTCCTCCTGGATGACGGTGGTCATCTCGTGCTGGACGGCGACGGGCCCGCCGACCGAGACCTCCACCGGTCCATGCTCGCCGCGCAGACCGGGGGCGATCCGCTCCAGGGTCTCGGAGGCGGTCTTCTCGTCTCCCGTGACGCGGGCCGCGATCAGGGCCTGGCGGCCGTCGTCGGCGCGGAGCCCCGGGGCCTTGGTGCTCCAGTACGAGCCGACGCCGGTGACGCCCTCCTCGGCGGCGAGTTCACGGGCGAGGCGCTGCCCCTCGGCCGCCACGGCGGGGGCGTCCACGCCCTGGCTCCCGGCGTCCACGAGCAGGATCAGATTGGGCTGGGAGTCCGGGAAGGCGCGTTCGACGGCCTTGGTCGCGTACGTCGACTCGGCGGCCGGGTCCTCCCAGCCGCCGCTGCCCATCCGGTCGGCCACCCCGCCGCCCGCGAACACGGCCAGCGCGGTCAGGACGAGCGCGGCCAGCAGCGCGGCGCGGGGCCGGGCGGTGACGAAGCGCGTCCACCCACCGGGCCCCGGTCCGCCGCCCCCGGCCGGCCCGCCCGGCGCGGGCGACACGGCCGACCTCGACGCGGCCGCCCCGCCGCCCCCGGCCTGCGCGCCGGAAGCAGCCGACCCGGCCGGCTCCCTCGCGGGCGCCGCCCCCGGCCCCCCGGCCGGGCTGTTGACTTCGGACATGGTGCGGTGTCCCCTTCACCGAGACCCGTGCCCGGGCAGGTGCGCGGACAGCACTGGTCGACCGATTGCCCATAGACTGGCAAACGCGAGTCATCACTCGCGTTTCTCCAGAATGCGAGTGACCGCTCGCATTTGTCAACGCTTTCCAGAGAATCGCCGCCGAGAGAACTGGGGTTGCCACCGTGCCGGAGCCGAACAGGTCCGCGAACCACGCGACGCCGGACACCCCCGCGCCCGAGGCGCGGCCCGTGCGCCGGCAGGCCCGCGGGGAGCGGCGGATCGCGCAGCTGCTGGAGGCCGCGGCCAGCGTCTTCTGCGAGACCGGCTACACCGCCGCCAGCACCAACGCGATCGCCCGCGAGGCGGGCGTCTCCCCCGGCACCCTCTACCAGTACTTCCCGAACAAGGAGGCCATCGCCTTCGAGCTGGGCGACCGCCTGATGCACCGGTGGAGCGAGTCCCACGGGACCGCGCTCGCCGCCGCGACCCAGGACCTGCCGCTGACACAGCTCCTGGACGCCGTACTGGACCCGCTCATCGCGTTCAACTACGAGAACCCGGCCTTCGCCGTCCTGATGCACGGCCCCGACATCCCGGGCCGGATCACCCAGGAGTTCGACACGGTCCACCAAGGGCTGCTCACCCGGATCGAGGAGATCATCTCCGGCCATCTCCCCGGCACTTCGCGCGCCGAGACCGCCCGGATCGCGGCCATGTCCTTCGCGGTGTTCAAGGCGGGGCTCGACCTGATCCTGGCGCACGAGGGCGGGGAGCGGGCGGCGTACGTCGCCGAGCTGAAGAGCGTGATGTTCCGCTATCTCGACCCGTACCTCGGCGAGGAGTCCCCGGCGTGCGCGCCCGGCGCTCGCATTGATACCCCCTAGGGGTATAGAGTGGGTACATCGGGCCCCCGCGGGCCCCGCCCGGGGCCGCGTCGCGCCCCGCCACACCCGCACCGTACGTCGCGCTGATGAGGAGAACGCCATGACCACCGAGGCGAAGACCGACCCCGAGGCCGCCGGAACGACCGGCTCGACCGGCTCCTGCTGCTCGGCGGACGGCGCCTGCCACGACGGCGCTGCGGACGCCCGGGCCGGCGGGGTCACCACGGTCTACCGCGTCACCGGCATGACCTGCGGGCACTGCGAGGGCGCGGTCGGCAGCGAGATCTCCGCACTCGCCGGTGTGACCTCCGTGCAGGCCGAGGCCGCCACCGGCCTGGTCACCGTCGTCTCCAAGGCCCCGCTCGACGAGGCCGCCGTGCGCGAGGCCGTGGACGAGGCGGGCTACGAACTGACCGGCCCGGCCTGATCGTTGCCACGGGGGACGGCCGGAGGGCCGGGCCGCGCGCGACCGGAACGATACTGGTCACGTACAGCCCGGCCCCTCGTACACGTGGAGTCCCGACAGTGGAAACAGCCCAGGTCGAGCTCACCATCGGCGGGATGACCTGCGCCTCGTGCGCGGCCCGCGTCGAGAAGAAGCTCAACCGCATGGACGGTGTGACCGCCACCGTCAACTACGCGACCGAGAAGGCCCGGGTCACCTACCCGGCCTCGATGCCCGTCGCGGACCTGGTCGCCACCGTGGTGCGGACCGGCTACACGGCCGAGGAGCCGCCCCCGCCGGCCCCTCCGGAACCCGTCCCCGCTCCGGAACCCGCCGCCGACGAGCCCGGGGAGGCGGCGGACCGCGCACAGAACCCGCCCGAGCAGGACGCCCTGCGGCAGCGCCTCGTCGTCTCCGCCGTCCTCGCCGCGCCCGTCGTCGCGATGGCGATGGCCGAGCCCCTCCAGTTCGACAACTGGCAGTGGCTCTCGCTCACCCTCGCCGCCCCCGTCGTCGTCTGGGGCGGTCTGCCGTTCCACCGGGCCGCCTGGACCAATCTGCGCCACGGCGCGGCCTCCATGGACACCCTGGTCTCCCTCGGCACCCTGGCGGCCTTCGGCTGGTCCCTGTGGGCCCTGTTCCTCGGGGACGCCGGGATGCCGGGCATGCGCCACCCCTTCACCTTCACCGTCGGGCGCGCGGACGGCTCCTCGGCGATCTACCTTGAAGTGGCCGCCGGGGTCGTGACCTTCATCCTGCTGGGCCGCTGGCTGGAGGCCCGCGCCAAGCGCCGGGCCGGTGCCGCGCTGCGGGCGCTGATGGAGCTGGGCGCCCGGGACGTGTCCGTGCTGCGCGACGGCCGGGAGGTGCGGATGCCGGCCGCCGCCCTCGCCGTGGGCGACCGCTTCGTCGTCCGCCCCGGGGAGAAGATCGCGACGGACGGCACGGTCCTGGAGGGTTCCTCCGCCGTGGACGTCTCGATGCTGACCGGCGAGTCCGTGCCCGTGGACGTGGCCCCCGGCGACCCGGTGACGGGCGCGACGCTGAACACCTCCGGCCGCCTCGTCGTGACGGCCACCCGCGTCGGCGCCGAGACCCAGCTCGCCCGGATGGCCCGGCTCGTCGAGGAGGCGCAGAACGGCAAGGCGCGGGTGCAGCGCCTCGCGGACCGGGTGTCCGCCGTGTTCGTGCCCGTGGTGCTGGTGATCGCGCTGGCCACCCTGGTGGTCTGGATGCTGGCGACCGACGATGTGACGGCGGCCTTCACGGCGGCCGTGGCCGTGCTGATCATCGCCTGCCCGTGCGCCCTCGGGCTGGCCACGCCGACGGCCCTGATGGTCGGCACCGGACGGGGCGCGCAGCTCGGCATCCTGGTGCGCGGCCCGGAGGTGCTGGAGTCCACCCGCCGGGTGGACACCGTGGTCCTGGACAAGACCGGCACGGTCACCTCCGGCCGGATGACCCTGCGGGAGGTCGTTCCCGCCCAGGGGATCGCGGAGGCGGAGCTGCTGCGCCTCGCGGGCGCCCTGGAGCACGCCTCGGAGCACCCGGTCGCCCGGGCCGTGGCGGCGGGCGCGGCGGAGCGCTCGGGTGCGCTGCCGGCCGCCTCGGAGGTCGTGGACCTGCCGGGGCTCGGTATCCGGGGCACGGTCGAGGGGCGCGAGGTCCTGGTGGGCAGCGCCCGGCTGCTGCGGGAGAGGGGTGTGGAGGTGCCGGACGCCCTCACCGGGGCCGCGGGCGCGGACCGCACCGCCGTGTTCGCCGCGGCCGACGGCAAGGCCCTCGGCGTGCTGACCGTCGCGGACGCCGTGCGCGAGACGAGCGCCGAGGCGGTCCGGGAGCTGCGCGCCCTCGGTCTGCACCCGGTCCTGCTGACCGGCGACAGCCGCGCGGTCGGGGAGGCGGTGGCCGCCGAGGTCGGTATCGACGAGGTGTACGCGGAGGTCCTGCCCGAGGAGAAGGCCCGGACGGTGGCCCGGTTGCGGGCCGAGGGCCGGACCGTGGCGATGGTCGGCGACGGGGTGAACGACGCGGCCGCGCTGGCCACCGCGGACCTCGGTCTGGCGATGGGGACGGGCACGGACGCGGCCGTGGAGGCGGGCGACCTGACCCTCGTCCGGGGCGATCTGCGGGCCGCCGGGGACGCGATCCGTCTCGCACGGCGGACTCTGGCCACGATCAAGGGGAATCTTTACTGGGCCTTTGGATACAACGTCGCCGCACTGCCGCTGGCGGCGTTCGGCCTGCTCAACCCCATGATCGCGGGTTTGGCGATGGCCTTTTCGTCCATGTTTGTCGTGTCCAACAGCCTGCGACTCCGGTCCTTCTCGTGACTACAAATAGGTCACAGGACCTTCACATCGAGACCTAGATCACAGATATTTGGGGGTAACCATTCAGGCTTCTCGCGAGTCTAAGTGGGCGATGCCAGAACGTCTTGGGGGACGTTCATGGAATGTCTTGGGGGACGTTCCAGGCAAGCGTTGGCCGGGGCACGTACCCGGGGAGCTTTGAGCGGCCCTCCCGAGCGTGCGTACCCCGGCAGATCGCGAGGGAGTGGCAGTCGCGCGAGCGGCTGCGGCTTCGCAGACGCCCGGCCGGATCCCGTGGGGGGAATCCGCTCCGGGGATATGGGAAGCGCCCCGTCTCCGACCCGTGGGGGGATCGGCGGCGGGGCGCTTCTTCGTGCCGTACGGCTCAGCGGGCCTCGACCGGGACGAAGTCGCGCAGGACCTCGCCGGTGTAGATCTGGCGCGGGCGGCCGATGCGCGAACCGGGCTCCTTGATCATCTCGTGCCACTGGGCGATCCAGCCCGGGAGGCGGCCGAGGGCGAAGAGCACGGTGAACATCTCGGTCGGGAAGCCCATCGCGCGGTAGATGAGACCCGTGTAGAAGTCCACGTTCGGGTAGAGGTTGCGCTGGACGAAGTAGTCGTCCGACAGCGCGTGCTCCTCCAGCTTCAGCGCGATGTCCAGCAGCTCGTCGGACTTGCCGAGGGCCGAGAGGACGTCGTGCGCCGCCGCCTTGATGATCTTCGCGCGGGGGTCGAAGGACTTGTACACCCGGTGGCCGAAGCCCATCAGGCGGACGCCGTCCTCCTTGTTCTTCACCTTGTTGATGAAGGAGTCGACGTTGCCGCCGTCCGCCTGGATGCCCTCCAGCATCTCCAGCACGGACTGGTTGGCGCCGCCGTGCAGGGGGCCCCACAGGGCGCTGATGCCGGCGGAGACGGAGGCGAACATGTTCGCCTGCGAGGAGCCGACCAGGCGCACGGTGGAGGTGGAGCAGTTCTGCTCGTGGTCCGCGTGCAGGATGAGCAGCTTGTCCAGCGCGGAGACGACGACCGGGTCGAGCTCGTACTCCTGCGCGGGGACCGAGAAGGTCATACGGAGGAAGTTCTCCACATAGCCCAGGTCGTTGCGCGGGTAGACGAAGGGGTGGCCGATCGACTTCTTGTAGGCGTAGGCCGCGATCGTCGGGAGCTTGGCCATCAGCCGGATCGTCGACAGGTGGCGCTGCTGCTCGTCGAACGGGTTGTGGCTGTCCTGGTAGAACGTGGACAGCGCGCTGACCACCGAGGACAGCATGGCCATCGGGTGGGCGTCGCGCGGGAAGCCCTGGAAGAAGCGCTTGACGTCCTCGTGCAGCAGGGTGTGCTGGGTGATCTCGTTCTGGAAGATCGCCAGCTCGTCGACGGTGGGAAGCTCGCCGTTGATGAGCAGCGAGGCCACCTCAAGGAAGGTGGAGCGCTCGGCGAGCTGCTCGATCGGGTAGCCGCGGTAGCGCAGGATGCCCTGCTCGCCGTCCAGGTAGGTGATCGCGGATTTATAGGCGGCGGTGTTGCCGTATCCGCTGTCCAGGGTCACCAGACCGGTCTGGGCTCGGAGCTTCCCGATGTCGAAGCCCTTGTCACCGACGGTGCTCTCGACCACCGGGTAGGTGTATTCACCGTCCGCGTACCGCAGTACTACAGAGTTGTCGCTCACGTCATCCCTCACCGACGTAGTGCCTCTTCTTCGAGGTGCCCTGACTGTCTCTACCATCCCCCATTTGGCTCAGGAGAGTGCACTCGGGGTCGACCATTGGGCCCATCGGCGGCACTCAGTGCCGCCAACCTGCTCATCTTGCCCCCTTCGCCCGGCTTCTGAAAGCCGGGGTGGGGTCGGGGTGGTGTTTCCCACGTCGCGCACCGCCCGAACCACCCGCCCCAGGCGTTTCCCGGGCGGTTTCCGGCGGAACGGACCGGCCTCAGCCCGCACCGCCGCCGAGGCGGTGGTCGAGGGCGGTGAAGCGGCGGCCGGCGGAGACCGTGCGCACGGCCTGGCCTATCGCCTTCCGGGAGCCGACCAGGACCACCAGCCGCTTCGCCCGGGTGACGGCCGTGTAGAGCAGATTGCGCTGGAGCATCATCCACGCACCGGTGGTGACGGGGATCACCACCGCCGGGTACTCGCTGCCCTGGGAGCGGTGGATGGTGACCGCGTAGGCGTGGGCCAGTTCGTCCAGCTCGTCGAAGTCGTAGGGCACCTCCTCGTCCTCGTCGGTGAGGACGGTCAGGCGCTGGTCGTCGGTGCTGAGGGAGGTGACGACGCCGACCGTGCCGTTGAAGACGCCGTTGCGGCCCTTCTCGTAGTTGTTGCGGATCTGGGTGACCTTGTCGCCGACGCGGAAGACCCGGCCGCCGAACCGCTTCTCCGGCAGTTCGGGGCGGGCCGGGGTGACCGCCTGCTGGAGGAGCCCGTTGAGCACGCCGGCGCCCGCCGGGCCGCGGTGCATCGGGGCGAGGACCTGGACGTCCCGCCGCGGGTCGAGCCCGAACTTCGCGGGGAGCCGCCGGGCCGCCACGTCCACGGTGAGCCGGCCGGCCTCCTCGGTGTCCTCCTCGACGAAGAGGAAGAAGTCCTTCAGCCCCGTGGTGACCGGCTGGTGACCGGAGTTGATGCGGTGCGCGTTGGTCACCACGCCCGACTCCTGCGCCTGCCGGAAGATCCGGGTCAGCCGCACACTGGGCACCGGCCCGCCGGGCGCGAGCAGATCGCGCAGCACCTCGCCCGCGCCGACGCTGGGCAGCTGGTCCACGTCCCCGACGAGCAGCAGATGGGCGCCCGGGGCCACGGCCTTGATCAGCTTGTTGGCGAGGAGGAGGTCGAGCATGGACGCCTCGTCGACGACCACCAGGTCCGCGTCGAGCGGCCGGTCCGCGTCGTAGGCCGCGTCCCCGCCGGGCTTCAGCTCCAGCAGCCGGTGGACGGTGGACGCCTCGGCCCCCGTCAGCTCGGCGAGCCGCTTGGCCGCCCGGCCGGTCGGCGCGGCGAGCTGCACCTTGGCCTTCTTCGCCCGCGCCAGCTCCACGATCGAACGGACCGTGAACGACTTGCCGCAGCCCGGACCGCCGGTCAGCACCGCCACCTTGCTGGTGAGGGCGAGCCGGACGGCGGCCTCCTGCTCGGGCGCCAGCTCCGCCCCGGTGCGCCGCGCCAGCCAGTCCAGCGCCTTCGCCCAGTCCACCTCCCGGAAGGCCGGCATCCGGTCCTCCTCGGCCCGCAGCAGACGGCGCAGCCGGCCCGCGAGGGACAGCTCGGCACGGTGGAAGGGCACCAGGTACACGGCGGTGACCGGCTCCCCGCCGTCCGGCCCGGGGACCTGCTCGCGCACCACGCCCTCCTCGTCGGCGGCGAGTTCGGCGAGGCACTCGATGACGAGGCCGGTGTCGACCTGGAGCAGCTTCACGGAGTCCGCGATGAGCTGCTCCTCGGGCAGGAAGCAGTGGCCCTGGTCGGTGGACTGGGACAGGGCGTACTGCATACCGGCCTTGACGCGCTCGGGGCTGTCGTGGGGTATGCCCACGGCTTGGGCGATCCGGTCGGCGGTGAGGAAGCCGATGCCCCAGACGTCGGCGGCGAGGCGGTACGGCTGGTTCTTCACGACGGAGATCGAGGCGTCCCCGTACTTCTTGTAGATCCGCACGGCGATGGAGGTGGAGACGCCGACGCCCTGGAGGAAGACCATGACCTCCTTGATCGCCTTCTGCTCCTCCCAGGCCGCGCCGATCAGCCGGGTGCGCTTGGGGCCGAGGCCGGGGACCTCGATCAGCCGGGCGGGCTGCTGCTCGATGACGTCGAGGGTGTCCGTGCCGAAGTGGTCCACGATCCGCTCGGCGATCCGGGGCCCGATGCCCTTGATCAGGCCGGAGCCCAGGTAGCGGCGGATGCCCTGGACGGTCGCGGGGAGGACGGTGGTGTAGTTCTCGACGGTGAACTGCCGGCCGTACTGGGGGTGCGAGCCCCAACGCCCCTCCATCCGCAGCGACTCCCCGACCTGCGCGCCGAGCAGGGACCCGACCACGGTCAGCAACTCCCCCGCCCCGCGCCCGGTGTCGACGCGCGCGACGGTGTAGCCGTTCTCCTCGTTGGCGTAGGTGATGCGTTCCAGGACGCCTTCGAGCACGGCCGGGGTGAAGCCCGGCGCGCTCGCCGGGCGGGTAGCCGGAGTGGACATGGACCGACGTTATCGCCCGGCACGGACACCGCGCGCCGCCTGTGGACAACCCGGCCCGGAGCTCGCGCACGGGGCGCGGTGGGGGCGCGTTTTCGGACGAAGCGCGGCACGGAGCGAGGATTTGGCGGAAAACATACGGCATGCGGGGCTCTGGACCGGGCATACGGTCGTCACCACCGGGAGACTCACCGAGGCATGGGGAGGGGCATGGTGCTGACGCCGGATCCGAGAGTCGTGCGCGGGCTGCTGGCGCGCTACGCGGAGCTGAGGATCGCCGGAACGAGGGGCGACGCCGAACGCCGCGCGCTGGACGACGTCGTCTACACCCTGTGTGTGCTGACGGCCACCACCACGATCGGGGACGCGCTGGAGCGGGCGGACGCGCTGCTCGCCTCGGCGCCCGCGGCGACGGCGGCGGAGGCACCGCCGCCGGACGACGTCACGCTCGTCGCCTGACGGCGGGCCGGGCCCGCTCGGGCGCGGTGGGGAGGGGGTCACCTCGCGGGGTGGCCCCCTCCGCCGTGCCGGTCCCGCGTTCAGCCCGGAGGCCGGTCGAAGTGCCGCTCCAGCAGCACGGTGCCGTCCGCGCGGTACGCCGTGACCGTCCAGCCGCCGGTGCCGAACCCGGTGCCGGAGCCGCCCGAACCGCCCGCGCCCGCCTCGCCGCCGCCCGCGCCCGCCGCCTCGTCCGCGAAGACGTGGTAGACGCCCCAGCCGGGGTCGCCCGGCAGCCGCAGCATCCCGGCCGGGTGCACGGTGCCCGCCTCCGTGCGGACCGTGATCCGCGCCGGGAGGGTCCCGCTGCGGAACGCCCCCGTGTAGAGCACGGTCGCGGACCCGTCCTCCCACTGGGCGCCGCCGCTGAGGCTCTCCGGCGGGATGTTGTCGCCCACGGCACCGCGGGCCGCCGCCAGGCCCGCGCCGAGGTTGCCCTGCCCCAGCACATGGTTCTGCGCCCCCTCCGGCAGCAGCGCCAACGACCAGCCCCGGCCGATCGGGACGCTCTCGTACGGGGCGACCGTGCGGACGCCCCGGTGCGGCGGAGCCGGCACCTCCGGCGCGCTCGCCGGGGGCGCCGGTGCGGGCTCCGGGCCGGGCGCGGCCTCCCGGGCCACCGGCAGCAGGACCAGGACGCCCAGCAGCGCACCGCCGGTCCCGGCCAGCGCGGCCGCCCCGAGCGCGCGCCGCCGCGTACGCGCCGCACGCCCCCGGCGCACCACCTCGTCGACCGGCGCGGGGCCCTGGGGCACGGTGTCGGCCTCGGCCCGCAGCGCCTCGCCGAGAGCCCGGCCCCCGGGCCCGGCCCCGTGCTCGTACGCGTCGTTCACCGCGTCCGCCCTCCCGTCCGCACCGCACGCGCGGAACGCCCCGCGCCCACGGTCGCCGCCCGGGCCGGGGCGATGCCCGGGTGCTCGCGCAACTTGCCCAGGGCGCGGGCCACATGAGTGCGGACGGTGCCGACCCCCGTGCCCAGCAGGGCGGCCACCTCGCTCTCGCTGCGGTCCTCCAGATAGCGCAGCACGACCACCGTGCGCTGTCTCGGGGTCAGTTGGGCGAGCGCGTCCAGCACCGCGCCCCGCTCGGTGACGGCGTCGGCGCGGTCCGGGGCGGCGGACTCCGGGATGCGCGTGGTCAGCCACTCGCGCAGCCGGACGCGCCGCAGCCGGTCCCGATGGGTGTTGATCATGATCCGCCAGACATAGGAGTCGGGGTCCTCGGCCCGCCGTACGCGGTCCCACTTCACATACGCCTTCGCCAGGGCCGCCTGCACCAGATCCTCCGCGTCGTGGTGGTGTCCCGTCAGCAGATGGGCGGTCCGGAGCATCCGCGGCCACCGGGCGGCCACGAAATCCCGGAAGTCCGCCTCCGCGCTCGTCTTCACTCGTGTCCTCGTGTTCGACCTCCGTGGACACGGTGCCGTGTCCACGGACGGTACGCCCGGACCCCGGGCACCGGCGCCTCGGGGCGCTCGGAGTCCGGGGCCGGGGGGCTGGGGGGCCTGTGAACCCCGTGGGCCCCGGGGTCAGTTCCCGGCCGCCGCCGGGCCGGACGACGGGAAGGGCTCGTACGCCAGATCCGCCAGCACCGTGCCGTCCCCCGCGTACGCGGTCACCACCGTGATCTCCCGGGGCGTGCCGGACCCCGGCGCGTCGAGGTGGTACGTCCCCCAGCCCGGCTCGCCCGGCAGGGTCAGGATGCCCGCCTCGCGCTCCCCGCCCGCGCCGACCCGGACGGTGACGCGCGCCGGGGCGGTGTCCAGGCGCCAGGCGCCGGTGAACAGGACGTCGTCGCCGTCGCTGTACTGCCCGCCGCTGAGGCTGCCCGGGCGGATGTCGTCCCCGGTGTACCCCTTGGCCCGCTCGATGCTCTCCTCGAAGTCCTGCCAGGCCACCACGTAGTTCTGGCGCCCCTCGGGGAGCAGGCCCATCACCGCGCCGCCGCCGATCGCCACGGGCTCGTAGGGCCGCACCACCCGCGGCCCGGACGCGGCCGTCGCCGCCCGCGCCGGGGCGGCGGCCTCCGGTGCCGGGGTGGCGATCTCCGGTGCCGGGGCGGCCGCGGGCGCGGGTCCGCTCCCGCCGCCGGACCGCTCCCCGAGGGCGACCGCCGTCCCGGCCCCGGCCGCGAGCAGCACCGCCACCGCGGCGGCCGCCGTCAGCCCGCGCGCCCTCGCCGTCCGCGCCGCCCTCGTGTTCGCGTCCGCGTTCGCGTTCGTCCCTGCCGTCGTCCTGCGCATCAACCGACCTCCGTCGTCGCCTACGTGCCGAAAGGCTGTTCTCACCCCTCAGACGACGCCCGCCCCGGATACCTATGACGAGCCGGGCACGGTTTTCCCGACGCGGCGGCGCGGACGCCCCAGACGGGCGGACGCCTCTCGCGGTGCGGGCGCCTCACAGGGAGGTGCGGCGGAGGACCTCGCCCAGGTCGACGAACTTGAAGTTGGTGGCCTCGCGGCCGGCGGGGGCGTCCTCGTGGCCGTCGTGGACGACGAGGAGGCCGTGTGGGTACTTCGGGCCGAGCGGGGCGTTCAGGGCGGCGGCGCCGTCGCACTCCTCGGAGCCGTCGACGTCCCGGCCCGCGGTCACCCGGAACCCGGCCGCGTAGGCGTCCCGGCGGTACAGGGCGAAGGTGTCGTCGCCCTGGCTGGAGACCAGTAGATGGCGGACGCCGTCGCGGCCGGTGACCAGGGTCAGGCCCTCGACGTCGGCAGAGAGCCGGGTGCCGCCGTGGCCCGGGTCGGCGCCGGGCACGCACTCGTCGGTCTCCTCGTCGTAGACGCCGGGTACGCCGAACTCCCGTACGCGGTCGGTCAGCCGGGGCGCTCCGGTGAGGTCGGCGGGGAGCCGCCAGATGCCGACGTCCTCCTGTGCCGCGTAGAGGGTGCCGGTGTCCGGGTCGACGACCATGCCCTCGACCTGCGGGAGGGCACCCGGTTCGGCGCAGGGCGTCCAGGTGGCGCCGCCCGGGAGGCGGAAGGAGGCGGGCAGGCGCAGGGTGCGGACCTGGCGGTAGGTGACCGTGCCGAAGCGGGTGGGCAGCAGTTCCAGCAGGGCGAGTTCGGTGCGTTCGCGCCGGCTGACGACCGCGTACGCGCGGCCCGAGCGGGGGTCGGTCCAGGTGGCGAGCCCGTAGGCGGTGCGCTGCTCGTTCACCTCGGCCTGGCCGGAGGAGAAGACGCGGGGCGCGGCCGGGTCGGTGACGTCCCGGAGCGGGGCGGCGGTCCGGCCCGGGGAGACGCGGTGGACGCGGAGGCGGTCGTGGCCCCGGTCGGTGGTGACCGCCAGGTCCGCGCGCCCGGTGGACAGGCGCAGTCCGTGGACCAGGTCGACGTTGTTGAAGCGGCCCGGGGCGTCGCCGGGCCGGGCGGGCGGCGGTGCGGGGAGGGACTGGACGAGGCGGGCGTCCAGGTCGTAGACGCGCAGGCCGCCCTCCTTGGCCGTCGCGATCACCAGACTGCGGGCCGGGTCGGCCGGGTTGCGCCAGATCGCGGGGTCGTCGGCGTCCGCGTTGCCGCCGGCCTCGTCGTCGTACATCGGTGGCGTCTCGGCGCGCGGCTGGACGGCCGGGAGCGGGGCGGCGGTCGCCGGGGTGGCGTCGGCGGGCGCGGCGGGGGCGGCGGCCAGGGCCACCAGGGCCGTGGCGAGGGCGAGCGCGGTCGTGGCGGGGCGCGGGAGGCGGAGCCTCATGACGGGGAGTCCTCACTGTCGGGTACGCGTCAGGTGCCGAGCGTGAGGGTGGCCCCGCCGAATGGCCGCCGCGCGCACGGCGGGCCAGGGCGGTGTGTGCCGCCGGTGAACGATGGGTGCGCGGGCCGCCCCGCCCGCGCCGGGACCGGTCGGTCAGCCCGTCCCCGCCGCCCCGCCCGCGCCGGGACCGGTCGGCGCCCGGGTCGGCCGGGGCCGAGGCGGGCCCGGGGGCGGGGGGCGGGCCCGGGGGCGTCAGACCGTGCCCGTCACTCCCCGCCGCCCACCTCCGCCGCGAACCGCCGTGCCGTCTCCGCCAGCACCGCCACCCCGTCCCGCGCCCACAGCCCGTCGTTGAAGAGCTCCACCTCGATGGGCCCCGTCCAGCCCGCGCCCTCCAGCAGCGCCACCCAGGCACGGAAGTCCACCGCGCCGTCGCCCAGTTGGCCCCGCCCGTTGAGGACGCCCGCCGGGAGCGGGGTCGTCCAGTCGGCGAGCTGGAAGGAGTGGATCCGGCCCGCCGCCCCGGCCCGGGCCACGGCCGCGGGCGCCCGGTCGTCCCACCAGACGTGGTACGTGTCCACGACGACGCCCACCTGCGCGGCCGGGAAGCGCTCGGCGAGGGCGAGGGCCTGGTCCAGGGTGGAGACCACGCACCGGTCCGCCGCGAACATCGGGTGCAGCGGCTCGATCGCCAGGCGGACGCCCCGCTCGGCGGCGTACGGGGCGAGCACGGCGAGCGCGTCGGCGATGCGCTCCCGGGCCCCGGCCAGGTCCCGGCTGCCCGGCGGCAGGCCGCCCGAGACCAGGACCAGGGTGTCCGTGCCCAGGGCCGCCGCCTCGTCGATCGCCGCCCGGTTGTCGGCGAGGGCGGCGGCGCGGCCCGCCGGGTCCTCGGCGGTGAGGAAGCCGCCGCGGCAGAGCGAGGTGACGGTCAGCCCCGCGTCCCGGACCAGCTCGGCCGTGGCCGCCAGACCGTACGCGGCGACCGGTTCGCGCCACAGGCCGACCGCCGGGACGCCGAGCCGGGCGCAGGCGTCCACCAGCGCGGGCAGGCCGAGCTGCTTCACCGTCATCTGGTTGACGCTGAACCGGGCCAGGGGCCCTTCGGGGAGGGCCGGTCGGCTCACTGCGGGACTCCGTGGACAGTCAGCAGGGACGTCATCCGGGACTCGGCCAGCCCCGGATCGGGGAACAGGCCCAGCCCGTCGGCCAGTTCGTAGGCGCGGGCCAGATGCGGCAGGGAGCGGGCGGACTGGAGGCCGCCCACCATGGTGAAGTGCGTCTGGTGGCCCGCCAGCCAGGCGAGCAGCACCACACCGGTCTTGTAGTAGCGGGTCGGGGGCGCGAACAGGTGCCGGGACAGCTCCACCGTGGGGTCGAGCCGCTTACGGAAGGCCGCCGTGCCGCCCGCATCGACCGCGCCGCCCGCCCCGTCCCCCGCCGGGGCCCCCGCGCCTGCGGGAAAGGCCGCGTCCAGGCACCGCACCGCCTCCGCGGCCAGCGGGCCCAGCGGGTCGAAGACGCCGAGGAGGGCGTGGCTGAAACCCCGCTCGTCCCCCGCGATCAGCTCCGGGTAGTGGAAGTCGTCGCCCGTGTAGCAGCGCACGCCCTCCGGGAGGCGGCGGCGCAGGGCGACCTCCCGGTCCGCGTCGAGCAGGGAGATCTTGACGCCGTCGACCTTGGCGGGGTGGGCCGCGATCACATCGAGGAGGACCTCGGTCGCCGCGTCCAGGTCGTCCGTGCCCCAGTAGCCCGCGAGGGCCGGGTCGAACATCGGGCCCAGCCAGTGCAGGATCACCGGCCGGGACGCCTGGCGCAGCAGGTGCCCGTACAGCTCCCGGTAGTCGTCGGGGGAAGCGGCGGTGGCGGCGAGGGCCCGGGAGGCCATCAGGACCGCCTGCGCCCCGGCCGACTCGACGAGCGCGAGCTGCTCCTCGTAGGCGGCCCGGACGGCGGCGAGCTGGGCGGGACCGGTGAGCCGGTCGAGGGCCCGGTCGGTCAGCTGGTCGGTGCCGGCCCCGCAGGCGATCCGGCCGCCCACGGACGCGGCCTCGGCGGCGGAGCGCCGGATCAGCTCCGCGGCCGCCGCCCAGTCCAGGCCCATCCCGCGCTGCGCGGTGTCCATCGCCTCGGCCACGCCCAGGCCGTGCGCCCAGAGATGGCGGCGGAAGGCGAGGGTGGCGTCCCAGTCGACGGCGGCGGGCGCGCCGGGGGCGTGGTCCGCGAAGGGGTCGGCGACCACATGGGCCGCCGAGAAGACCGTCCGGGAGGTGAGCGGGGCGGCGGGCGCGCCGGGGGCCGGGGCGGGGGGTACGGCGGGGTCGGTGCGCGGCGTGTAGGCGTGGAGGGAGCCGTCGGGGCGCGGGAGGCGGATCGTCACAGCGTCAGCTCCGGGACGTCGAGGCGGCGGCCCTCGGCGGAGCTGCGCAGGCCGAGTTCGGCGAGCTGGACGCCGCGGGCCCCGGCGAGGAGGCCCCAGTGGTACGGCGTACCGAGCGCGACATGGCGCAGGAACAGCTCCCACTGGGCCTTGAAGCCGTTGTCGAAGGGGCCGTTGTCCGGGATCTCCTGCCACTGGTCGCGGAACCGCTCGGTGGCGGGCAGGTCCGGGTTCCAGACCGGCTTCGGGGTGGCGGACCGGTGCTGGACGCGGCAGCCGCGCAGCCCCGCGACCGCCGAGCCGTGGGTGCCGTCGACCTGGAACTCGACCAGTTCGTCGCGGTGGACGCGCACCGCCCAGGAGGAGTTGATCTGGGCGACGGCCCCGCCCGCCAGCTCGAAGATCCCGTACGCGGCGTCGTCGGCGGTCGCCGGGTAGGGGGTGCCGTCCTCGTCCCAGCGGCGCGGGACATGGGTGGCGACATGCGCGGTGACGGCGGTGACCCGGCCGAACAGCTCGTGCAGCACGTACTCCCAGTGCGGGAACATGTCGACGGTGATGCCGCCGCCGTCCTCCGCGCGGTAGTTCCAGGACGGGCGCTGGGCCGCCTGCCAGTCGCCCTCGAAGACCCAGTAGCCGAACTCGCCGCGCACGGACAGGATCTCGCCGAAGAAGCCGCCGTCGATGAGGCGCTTCAGCTTCAGCAGGCCCGGCAGGAAGATCTTGTCCTGGACGACGCCGTGCCGGATCCCGGCGGAGGCGGCGAGCCGGGCGAGGTCCAGGGCGCCCGCGAGGTCGGTGGCGGTGGGCTTCTCGGTGTAGAGGTGCTTCCCGGCCGCGATCGCCTTCTTGAGGGACTCGACGCGGGCGGAGGTGACCTGGGCGTCGAAGTACACGTCCACGCTCTCGTCGGCGAGGACCGCGTCCAGGTCGGTGGAGACCTCGGTGAGGCCGTGGCGGTCGGCGATCTCGCGCAGCGCGTGCTCACGGCGGCCGACGAGGACGGGCTCGGGCCACAGGACCTCCCCGTCGCCGAGGTCGAGGCCGCCCTGCTCCCGGATGGCGAGGAGGGAGCGCACCAGGTGCTGGCGGTAGCCCATCCGCCCGGTGACGCCGTTCATGGCGATACGCACGGTCCTGCGTGTCACGGCAGTGCCTCCTGTTTCCGCTCGGTTGGCCCGAGTTCACCGAGTTCCCTCCATATGAGCGCAGCAAGCGCTTTCTAAGCGGTATGAAGCTAGCCTGCCGACAGCGGCCCGGACAAGGGGCCGCTCCCAATCTCACGCGGAGGAAAGCGATGACGGTCACCCAGGCGGCTCGATGACGGTCACCCTGGCCGATGTGGCGGCGCGCGCCCGGGTCTCCCCGGCGACCGTCTCGCGCGTGCTGAACGGCAACTATCCGGTCGCGGCGTCGACGCGGGAGCGGGTGCTGCGGGCGGTCGACGAGCTGGACTACGTCCTCAACGGCCCGGCCAGTTCGCTCGCGGCCGCCACCTCCGACCTGGTCGGCATCCTCGTCAACGACATCGCCGACCCCTTCTTCGGGATCATGGCCGGGGCGGCGCAGACCGAGATCGGCGGGCAGGAGGGGTCGGGGCGCGCGGGCGGCGAGAAGCTGGCCGTGGTGTGCAACACGGGCGGCTCCCCGGAACGCGAACTGACCTACCTCACCCTGCTCCAGCGCCAGCGGGCGGCGGCCGTGGTGCTGACGGGCGGCGCGGTGGAGGACCCGGAGCACAGTGCGGCGATGGCCGCGAAGCTGACGCGGCTCGCGGACGCGGGCACCCGGATCGTGCTGTGCGGCCGGCCGCCGGTGCCGGGCTCGGACGCGGTGCTGGCCGCGCTCGCCTTCGACAACCGGGGCGGCGGGCGGCGGCTCACCGAGCATCTGATCGGGTTGGGCCACCGGCGGATCGGCTACGTCGCCGGGCCGGTGGAGCGCACCACCACCCGGCACCGGCTGGAGGGCCACCGTGCGGCCCTGGCGGCGGCCGGTCTGGACGGCGGCGCGGCGGAGCAGGACCGGCTGACCGTGCACGGCTCCTACGACCGGCGCTCCGGCTACGAGGCGACCCTCGAACTCCTGCGGCGGGAGCCGTCGTTGACGGCGGTGGTGGCCGCGAACGACACGGTGGCGCTGGGCGCGTGCGCGGCGCTGCGCGACCGGGGCCTGCGGATTCCGGACGACGTGTCCGTGGCGGGTTTCGACGACCTCCCCTTCTCGGTCGACGCGGTCCCGGCCCTGACCACGGTCCGCCTCCCCCTCTTCGAGGCGGGCGCGCGGGCGGGCCGCCTGGCCATGGGGAACGAAGCGCCTCCGCCGGGCGGGATCGCGTCGATCCCGGCGGAGCTGATGGTGCGGGGGTCGACGGGGGCGCCGGGGCGCGCGTGAACGGGTAGGACCGGGGCCCGGGCCGGCCAGGCGCGCGGTTTGGCCCCGGGCGCGCCGGGCCCGCGTTCGGCCCGGGCCGGGCTTGGCCGGGCTTGGCCGGGCTTGGCCGGGCCCGGCGGGGCGGGGCCGGCCGAGCGGGACCGGGCCCGGACCGGGTCTTGGCGACCGGGCCGGGGCCGCGCGGGGGCCGGGCCTGCCTGGACCGGGCCGGGGCCCACCCCGACAGGGTGCCTGGCCCGGACCGGGTCTTGGCGACCGGGCCGGGCCAGGCGCGACGGCGGCCGGGTTCAGCCCCGGGCGGGCCGCTCCGCAAGCGAGCGCGCTGGACCCGGGCCCGGCCTGCCGAGCCCCCGCAGCCGCACGCCGCCCCCGATACCCCGACACCCCCAACCCCGCGCGGTACCCCCCGTGGGGTTGTCGGGGCGGCAGGATCGGGTAGCCGGACGGGCGGGACCGGGAGCGGCCC
Organism: Streptomyces sp. NPDC005805; assembly: GCF_040630445.1. Lineage (NCBI taxonomy): Bacteria > Bacillati > Actinomycetota > Actinomycetes > Kitasatosporales > Streptomycetaceae > Streptomyces > Streptomyces sp. NPDC005805. Next base: position 13,616 of record NZ_JBEXXN010000063.1, on the reverse strand, counting down.
GGACGCCCCACCACGCCAAAACGCCCCACCACGCCAAAGAAGAAAGGCCCGCCATGAAACTCGCCTTCTCCACCCTCGGCGTTCCCGGTATGCCCGTCGCCGAGGTCGCCGCGCTCGCCGCCGCGAGTGGCTACCAGGGGGTGGAGCTGCGCACGCACCCCGAGGAGCCCGTGCACCTGGACCTCACCGCGGCCGAACGGCATTCCGTGGCGCGGGAGTTCGCGCAGGCCGGGGTCGAGGTCCTCGCCCTCGCCGGGTACACCCGCGTCGCCGAACCCGGCGAGGACGGCCCCGTGCTCGCCGAGCTGGACCGGCTGATCCGGCTCGCGGCCGACCTCGGCGCCCCCTACGTACGGGTCTTCCCCGGCGGCCAGGACGCCGACCCCGCCGAGGCGGACGCGGCCGCCGCCCGCCGCCTCGGCGCGGCGGCCGAGACCGGGGCCGGCCTCGGCGTCACCGTCCTGCTGGAGACGCACGACTCGCACCGCACCGCCGCCGACGTCTCCCGCATCGTCGGCACGGTCGGCCACAAGCACGCGGGCGCCGTCTGGGACGTGCTGCACACCTGGCTCGGCGGCGAGGACCCGGCCGTCTCGTACGCGTCCCTCGCTCCGTACCTCGGCTATGTGCAGGTCAAGGACGTCGCCTCGCGCTCGGACCTGACCCCGCTGCCGCTCGGCGCGGGCGTCCTGCCGCTCGCCGAGACCCTGTCCCCGACCGACCCGGCGGGCTGGGTCTGCTGGGAGTACGAGAAGCGCTGGTACGAGGACGCGGCGGACCTCCCGGACCTGCTCGCGACCGGCCGCGAGCACCTCCTCGCCCTGCCGCGCTGAACACCGGGGCGCCCCTGCCCGTGCCCGCGCGCCCTACCCCCGACCCCGCCGGGGCAGCCGCGGCAGGGAGGTCAGGGCCACCCCGCCCACCAGCAGGACCGCCGCGCACCAGCGCAGCGGACTGATGCCCTCCCCCAGGAAGAGCGCGGCGGAGGACATGCCGAAGACCGGCACCAGGAGGGAGAACGGCGCGACCGAGGAGGCCGGGTGGTGGCGCATCAGGAAGCCCCACGCGCCGAAGCCGAACACGGTGGCGACCCAGGCGACGTAGACGATCGCGCCGACGCCCGCCCAGTCCAGGGAGCGCAGCGCCGCGAGGTCCTGCTCCGGGCCCTCCAGGAGGAGCGAGAGCAGCAGCAGGGGCAGGACGGGCACGACGCTGACCCAGACCATGAAGTTGAGGGCGTCCGGGGGCGCGGCCCGGCGGGTCAGGATGTTGGAGACGCCCCAGCTCGCGGCCGCCGCGACGACCAAGAGGAAGCCGAGCAGCGGGCCAGAGGCCCCTTCGTCGACGGCGGCCACCACGATGCCCGCGACGGCGACGCCCATCCCCGTGACCCGCCTCGGGCCGGGGCGTTCGCCGAGGAGGGCGAAGGCGAACACAGCGGTGAAGACCGCCTGCACCTGGAGAACCAGCGAGGAGAGCCCGGCGGGCGCGCCCCGGTCCATCCCGGTGAAGAGCAGCCCGAACTTGGCCACCCCGAGGGCGAGGCCGACACCCACGATCCACTTCCAGGCGACCTTGGGCCGGCCGACGAGGAAGACGGCGGGGAGGGCGGCGGCCAGGAAGCGCAGGGCGGAGAAGAGCAGCGGCGGGAAGTGGCCGAGACCGATCTCGATGACGACGAAGTTCAGGCCCCAGACGGCGGCGACGAGCGCGGCGAGGGCGATGTGCGCGGGCGGCAGGGACCGGGCGCCAGGGGCGGGGACGGCGGACGCGGGCAGGGCGGGGCCGGCCCCGAGGGCGGTTGGGCGTGGCATGTACCGAGCATCACGCCGGGAACCATGTAGCACCAGCGCGCGTTTCTTCATGGTTGGATGAAGCACTGCTTACAGGAACCCGGCTCGCCGGAACGCGCACCGCCGGGAGGCCCGACGGGAAGGGAACCACCGTGCTCGACCTCGCCCGGCTGCGCGCCCTGCACGCCGTCTCCGTCCACGGCACGGTCGGCGCGGCGGCCGCCGCCCTCGGCTACACCCCGTCCGCCGTCTCCCAGCAGATCGCCAAACTGGAACGGGAGACCCGTACCACCCTCCTGGAGCGCCAGGGGCGCGGTATCCGGCTGACCGACGAGGCCCGCCAACTGGCGCGCACCGCACAGGAGTTGATGGCGGTCATCGAGCAGGCGGAGGTACGCCTGGAGGAGCGGCGCGGCCGTCCGGCGGGCCGGCTGGACATCGCCTGCTTCGCCAGCGCCTCCCGGGGCCTGATGCCCCTCGTCCTGGCGGACCTGGCCCGCCGCCACCCGGAGCTGGACGCCCGGCTCCAGGAGATCGACCCGCATCTGTCGGTGGACCTGGTGGCCCGGGGCGCGGTCGACCTGGCCGTGGCGCACGACTGGGACATCGCCCCGATGCCGCCCCCGCCGGGCGTCGAACACGCGGACATCGGCGACGACCTGTGCGACGTACTGGTCCCGGCGGACCACCGGCTGGCCGGGGCGGAATCGGTGCGCCGCGAGGACCTCGGGGACGAGCGCTGGATCTCCCAGCCGCCGGGCACGGTCTGCCACGACTGGCTGGTGCGGACCATGCGCGCGGCGGGCCGCGAGCCGCGGATCGTGCACCGGGTCGAGGAGAACCACACCCAGGTCGCCCTGGTCGCCGCGGGCCTCGGCATCGCCCTCGTCCCCCGCCTCGGCCGCGGCCCGGTCCCCGCCGGCGTCCGCGTCGTCCGCCTCGACCCCGTCCCCAGCCGCCGCCTCCGCGCCCTCTGGCGCACGGGCGCCGCCCGCCGCCCCGCCATCACCGAAACGGTCCGCACCCTCCGCGCCCTCTGGCCACAGGTCACGGACCGCGCCTGACGAGCGGAGTCCTTCACCCGGCTATTCGGCCGGAGCCGCTGCCGGAATCGGGCGCAGCATCGCGGTGAGGACCGGCCCGTCCGCGGCGGGCTGCTGCACGCTGATCTCCCGGTAGCCCCAACGTTCGTACAGGGCCTTGACCTTGCCCTCCCCGGCCTCGGGGTTGACCAGGAGCGATACCTGTTCCTCCGGCCGGGAGGCCAGCAGTTCGTCATGGATACGACGTGCTGCTCCGGTGCCGCGCCACGGCACCCGCAGCATGATCTCCTTGAGTGCGGCCGTCGGCCGGTCCGTGCAGCCCTCGGGCAGCGGCGTGGCCATCCGCCGCCACCACCGGTCGTCCGGCTGGAGCGTGTTGACGTACGCGTAGCCCACCGGCTCGTCTTCGTCGTATCCGATCACGGCCTCCCAGCCGGGCTCGGCGGCGTGCCGGGCCAGCCGCTCCCCGTACCGCTCCACCGAGTAGTGCGGATCGTGGAGCCGGTCGGCGCGTACTTCGGCGTAGACCTCGATCAGCGTGTTCCACACGGTGTCGATGCCGGTGGCGTGGCGCAGCTCGATTCCGTCACTCGTCACAGCGGATTCCTCGGGGTGTCGTGGGTGAACGCGTTCCAGGCGCGGGTGTGGGGGCTGGTCGGAGCCGTGAGGCGCAGCGTGGTGCTCCCGGCGACTTCGACGGGCTGCGGAAAGCCCCCGCCTCTGTCGGGGGTCAGGCCGCATCCCACCGGTTCCACCAGACAGAGGTCCCGATGACCGTGAGCGCAACCGCACGTCCTACAGGCCACCCCGGCTACTCCGAGACACTGCCCTGCACGGCGGAGAGCGCAGAATCCGCTCGCCGCCTGGTGCGGGCTGCCCTGGTCGCGTGGGGCATGAAGCCGGTGGCCGACGACGGTGCCCTGATCGTCACCGAACTCGTGGCCAACGCGGTCCGCCACACCGAGGCCCGCCACATCCGTGTCGTCGTCGAGCGGACGAGTGACGAACGGGTGCGGGTCGGCGTTGCCGACAAGTCCCGCGTCGCTCCGCAGCTCCGGCACGCCTCGGACTCCGACGTCCACGGACGCGGACTGACGCTCGTGGACGCCCTGGCCACCCGGTGGTGGACCGACCTCAGGCCCTGGGGGAAGTGCGTCTGGGCGGAGCTGAGGGCCGGGAACGGCCGCCGGTGACCCGTCGCCCGCCGGTCCCGTTCCGCTCCGGACTCCACCGAGAGGTATCCGCCATGCACGATCTGATCGCCGCACCTTTCGGTGACCGGCACCTCATCCTGCGGCGAGGCAGCTCCCGCGCGATCAGGGTCGGCAGCGCGAGGTTCGCGGACCTCGCGGATGCCGTATCCGCCCGGCTGCCGGTTCCGGCGTGGCTCACGGACGCGGCGCGCCGCGCCTGGGAGCGGCACCGCCGCGCGGCCGCGCAGGTGCCGGACGCCTGACGGCCCGGGGCGCGCCCGCCCCGGAGGCCCGGCCCGCCGGGGCCCGGCCCGCCGGGGCCCGGCCCCGCCGGGCCCCGAAACCCCGCCACTCGGCGGAGTTCCCGCGCGCCGCGCCGTTGATTCCTTGCGGGACCCTTGACCTGGCAGTTACTTTCCGGATATCCGTGACTCGTTGGAAGTTTCCTTCAACTCCCTTGTGCCACACCCCCGTCGAGCAAGGCCGGAAGGAGCACCAGTGCAGGACCGGAGCATCCCCAGACGCACTCTTCTCGCGGCAGGTGCCGCCACCGCCGCGGCGGGCGCCCTCGCCGGGACGGCGCCCCAGGCGGCGGCCGGCGAGCACGACCGGCAGGACCGGCACGACCGGCTGCGCCGGCTGATCTCCCGGATGAGCCTGGAGGAGAAGATCGGCCAGCTCTTCGTGATGCGGGTGTACGGGCACTCGGCCACCGAGCCCGACCAGGCCGACATCGACGCCAACCTCGCCGAGATCGGCGTCCGCACCGCCGCCGAGCTGATCCAGCGTTACCACGTCGGCGGCATCATCTACTTCGCGTGGGCGCACAACACCCGCGACCCGCAGCAGATCGCCGCCCTGTCCAACGGCATCCAGCGCGCGGGCCTCGCCCAGCGCACCCCCGTGCCCCTGCTGGTCTCCACCGACCAGGAGCACGGCATCGTCGCCCGGGTCGGCCGGCCCGCGACCCTGCTGCCCGGGGCCATGGCCCTCGGCGCGGGCGGCTCCCGCGGCGACGCGCGCGCCGCCGCCCGGATCGCCGGCGACGAGCTGGCGGCCATGGGCATCCGGCAGAACTACGCCCCGGTCGCGGACGTCAACGTCAACCCGGCCAATCCCGTCATCGGCGTGCGCTCCTTCGGCGCGGAGGCGGCGGCGGTCTCGCGGATGGTCGCCGCGCAGACCGGCGGCTACCGCGCGGCCCGGATCGCCGCCACCGCCAAGCACTTCCCGGGCCACGGGGACACCACCGTCGACAGCCACACCGGCATCCCGGTCATCACCCACACCCGCGAGGAGTGGGAGCGGATCGACGCCCCGCCGTTCCGCGCGGCCATCGCCGCCGGGATCGACTCGATCATGACGGCGCACATCCAGTTCCCCGCCCTCGACCCCAGCAACGACCCCGCCACGCTCTCCCGCCCCATCCTGACCGGCATCCTCCGCGAGGAGCTGGGCTACGACGGGGTCGTGGTCACCGACGCGCTCAACATGGAGGGCGTCCGGGACAAGTACGGCGACGACCGGGTGCCCGTCCTCGCCCTGCTCGCGGGCGTGGACCAGCTCCTCAACCCGCCGGACCTGGCCGTCGCCTGGAACGGCGTGCGGGACGCGGTGGAGAGCGGCGAACTGAGCGTCGCCCGTATCGAGGAATCGATCCTGCGCATCCTGCGGCTGAAGGACCGCCTCGGCCTGTTCCACGACCCGTTCACGGACGCCCGCACGGTGGACCGCACCGTCGGCAGGCGCAGCCACCTGGCCGCCGCCGACCGGATCGCCGAGGGGACGACGACCCTGCTGGCCAATCCGGACCGGGTGCTCCCGCTGCGCCGCCGCAGCGGCCCGGACCTGCTGGTGGTGGGCGCCGACCCGGCCTCCCCCACCGGCACCACCGGCCCGCCGACGACCGTGCTCGCGCGGGAGCTGACCTCGCTGGGCTTCCGGGCGGACGCGCTGTCCACCGGCACGGCCCCGACCGCCGCGCAGATCGACGCGGCCGTCGCCGCGGCGGCGGGCCGGGACGCGATCGTGGTCGCCACCTACAACGTGACGGCGGCGAGCTCCCAACGCACCCTGGTGGCACGGCTGGTGGCGACCGGCGTCCCGGTCGTCGCGGTCGCGATCCGCAACCCGTACGACGTCGCCCGGCTCGACGGCGTCGCCGCGTCCCTGGCCACGTACTCCTGGACGGACGTGGAGGTGCGCGCCGCGGCCCGGGTGATCGCGGGGGCGGCCCGGCCGCAGGGGCGGCTGCCGGTGCCGGTGCGGTACGCGGACGACCCGTCGCGGACGCTGTACCCGATCGGCCACGGGCTCTCGTACCGGTAGGACCGGCGGGGCCGGTCGCGGCCCCGGGCGGCCGCACGCGAAGGGGCCGGGTCCGCCGTACCGCGGACCCGGCCCCTCACGTCGGGCACATCACGGGCGCAGGGTGCGCTCCATGTCCCTCTTGTCCAGCTTGGCGTCGGCCCTGGCCAGCGGCCGCGCCTTCGCCGGGTCCGCCTGGACGGCGGCCGGGGCGACGCCCGCCCACCGCTGGATCGCGGCGGTCGCCTTCGCCCGCTCGTCCTCGACGAGACCGGCCACGTTCGCCCCGTGGTTGGCGCCCGGCGCGGTGTACACGTACGAGTCGTGCGTGCCCCGGCCGACGCGGAACGGCTCCGCGCCCCACGGGTCGTTCTCGCCGTACACGAACATCATCCGGGTGGCGTTGTGCCGCACCCAGGTGTCGATGTCGCGCATCGCGTGCGGCTTGAACCGCATCGGGATGTCCCGCGGCACGAAGTTCCGCGGCGGCTGGTAGCCGTAGCGGCTGAGCCCCTTGAGGTGCGGCTGCTTGATGTCCGGGGAGCCCAGCTCGGTGCCCGCCTGGTAGTAGTACGGCGTGTAGTTGGCGAGCCCCTGGTCCGCGTAGGCGGAGAAGCCGGAGATCGCGTCGAGGGTGTCGAACAGCTCCTGGTCGCTCGCGGTCTTCGCGGCCGGGATCGCGGCGCAGTCGGAGAGCAGGCTGTACTGCCAGAACGCCCAGGTGTAGTCGAGGACGACCGCCTCGAAGGCCCGGTCGAGGCTGCCGACGGTGGTGAAGGTGTAGCCGCCCTCGGCCGCGTAGGTCTCGTAGAGGGCGGTCAGCGGCGCGCGGCGCAGCAGGGCCTCGCGCTGGACCGCGTTCAGCCGGTCGCGGCACTCCTTGGTGCCGACCTTCTCGAAGAAGCGGTCGTACGCCCGGTCCTCGTTGTTCACCACGTCGTTGGGCGCGACGTACGCGACGACGCCGTCCATGTCACGCGGGTAGAAGCGCTCGTAGTAGGTCGCGGTCATCCCGCCCTTGGAGCCGCCCGTGGAGATCCACTTCTTGCCGTAGATCTTCTTCAGCGCGGTGAAGACCCGGTGCTGGTCGCTGGCGGCCTGCCAGATGTCGAGCTTCGACCAGTCGGCCGGCTGGGGGCGCGACGGAGTGAAGAACCGGTACTCCAGGGAGACCTGGTTGCCGTCGACGATCGCGGTCGGCTCGCTGCGGCGCGGCGTCGTGGAGACGTGGTAGCCGGAGGTGTGGAAGACGGTCGGGCGCGCGGTGTCCTTGTGCAGCACGGTGATGCGCTGGTCGAAGGTGCCCTTGCGCGGCTGCCGGTGGTCGACCGGCTGCTGGTAGTTGAGGACGAAGTACCGGTAGCCGGTGTACGGCTTCTCCTCGATCAGGCTCATCCCCGGAATCGCCAGGATCCGGTCCTTGATGTCCGTGGCGGCCTTCGGCTCGGCGGCTGTGGCCGCACCCGCCGTGGCCCCGGCCGCGCTCACGGTGCCTATGAGCACCACGAACGACAGCAGCCATCTGAGCGTCTTGCGCATTCACCCTCCCCTGAGAGAACCCCTGTGGGATCAAGCGGTCGCGGGTGAACCTAGCGGGGCCAACACCATGGGCGCCAGCCCTCGTTGCTCCTTACGGCCCTGCGGCCCCGCCGGTGGACGGGCAGCCGCGACCGGGTTCAGCAGAGGATCCAGCCGGTGGAACGCGAGACCCCGGCGACGGTGCCGGAGGCCCGGACGCACCGGCCCCGGGACTGCACGGTGACCGGCCCGGCCTGCCGGGTGAAGCGGCCCTCGTCGACGACGGCCCGGCCGCCGCGCGGCTGGAGGGAGACCTTCATGGCGCGCCGGGCGCCGGGGTTGCGGGCGACGGTGACGGCGCAGACCTGGCCGCCGTTCTGGTAGACGCGCAGCTCGCCCGTGGTGAAGGGGGCGGACTTGGCGAGCCGCCCCGGGCAGGGGGCGGCGGCCTGCGCGGCGCCGGTGCCCGGGCCGATGACGGCGAGCGCGGACGCCGCCGTCAGGACCGCGAGCCCCCGGGCGAGTGCCCGGACCGTTCGGCTTCCGCGCCGGTGTCCCGCCCCGTCGAACACAACCACTCCCCTGTCGTCGTCGACACGTCCGGCCGCCGACACCGCTCATCGACACTGCCCCGTACATGCGTACGACGCAGGGGGCGGCCGGATGGTTGCGAGCGGAGCGGGACCGGGCGAACGGGCCGGGGTCAGCGGGTGGCGCGGCGGGCCGGGGCCGGGGGTGGTGTCAGTGGGCCGCCAGGCCCTCGCGCAGCCGCCCCACGACCCGGGTGAGCAGGCGCGAGACATGCATCTGGGAGACGCCCAGCTCCTTGCCGATCTCCGACTGGGTCTTCTCCTCGACGAAGCGCAGATGCAGCAGCCGGCGCTCGCGCTCGTCCAGTTCGGCGACGAGCGGGGCCAGTGCGTGCAGGTTCTCGAAGAGTTCGAGGGCGGGCTCCTCGTCGCCCATGACGTCCGCGAGGGTCGCCTCCCGGCCGGTGTTGCGGTCGGCGGCGACGGGCACGTCGATCGAACCGGCGGTGTAGGCGTTGGCCGCCTTCCGGGCCTCGATGACCTCCTCCTCGGAGAGGCTCATCAGCTCGGACAGCTCGCGGACCGTGGGCAGCCGGCCGAGGCGGTTGTGCAGCTCCTCCTGCGCCTTGGCCAGTTCGACGCGCGCCTCCTGGAGCCGGCGCGGGACGTGCACGGCCCAGGTGGTGTCACGGAAGAAACGCTTGATCTCGCCCACGATGTACGGGACGGCGAAGGAGGCGAACTCGACCTCGCGGGTCAGCTCGAAGCGGTCGATCGCCTTGATCAGGCCGATGGTGCCGACCTGGACGATGTCCTCCATCTCCTCGGCGCCCCGGTGGCGGAAGCGCCCGGCGGCGTACTTCACCAGGGAGAGGTTCATCTCGATGAGGGTGTTGCGCACGTACTGGTACTCGTGCGTGCCCTCCTCCAGCGCGGCGAGCCGGGCGAAGAAGTGCCGGGACAGCTCGCGGGCGTCCGCCGGGCTGACGGCCCACGCGACCTCGGGCGCCCGCTCGTCGGGGCACACCGCCGTCCTGGATCCGGCCTGCTCCTGGATCGACGCCGTCGTGCTGGTCATGAGTCCCTCCCCGGTCTCGTTCTCACGATGGCCCGGTTACCCCCGAAGAGGAAGGGCATGCACACGGATTCACGGCCCCCGGGCCCCGGGCACCCGCGAGGCCGTCAGACGGACACGGGCTCGTCCTCCCCCGTCCCCAGGAAGGTCCGCCACAGCGCCGCGTACTGCCCGCCGCGCGCCAGGAGTTCATCGTGCGTGCCGTCCTCGGCGACCCGGCCGTGGTCCATCACCACCACCCGGTCGGCGCGGGCCGCGGTGGTCAGCCGGTGCGCGACGACCAGCGTCGTACGGCGCCCCGCCAGCCGGTCGGTCGCCTGGTTGACCTGGGCCTCCGTCGCCAGGTCCAGCGCGGCGGTCGCCTCGTCGAGCAGCAGCACGTCCGGGTCGACGAGTTCGGCCCGGGCCAGCGCGATGAGCTGGCGCTGCCCGGCGGAGAGGTTGCGTCCGCGCTCGGCGACCTCGTGGAGGTAGCCGCCGTCGAGGGTGGCGATCATGTCGTGGGCGCCGACCGCGCGGGCGGCGGCCTCCACCTCGGCGTCGCTCGCGCCCGGGCGCCCGTAGGCGATGGCGTCCCGGACGGTCCCGGCGAAGAGGTACGCCTCCTGGGGGACCACGCCGAGCCGGTGCCGGTAGGCGGTCAGGTCCAGCCGGCGCAGGTCGGTGCCGTCGGCGGTGACCCGGCCGCTGGTCGGGTCGTAGAACCGGGCGACCAGCTTGACCAGGGTGGACTTGCCCGCGCCCGTCTCGCCGACGAAGGCGACCGTCTGCCCGGCCGGGATCCGCAGGTCGATCCCGCGCAGCGCGGCCTCGCCCCCGCCGGGACCGGCGGTCCCGGCGGGAGTCCCGCCGCCGTAGACGAAGGACACGTCCTCGAAGGCGATGTCACCGCGCAGCCGGGCCACCTCGCGCGGACGCTCGGCTTCGGCGGTGGAGGTCGGCTCGCGCAGCAGCTCCTGCACCCGGCCCAGCGAGACCGCGGCCTGCTGGTAGCCGTCGAAGACCTGGGAGAGCTGCTGCACGGGCGCGAAGAACAGCTCGATGTAGAGGAGATAGGCGACCAGGGCGCCCGTGGTGAGGGTGCCCGCCTCGATCCGCGCGCCGCCGACGATCAGCACCGCCGCCGCGGCGACCGAGGCGAGGAGCTGCACGAAGGGGAAGTAGACCGAGATCAGCCACTGGCCGCGCACCCGGGCCCGGCGGTAGCTGTCGCTGCCGGCCGTGTAGTGGGCGACGCCGTCGGCCTCGCGGCGGAACGCCTGCACGATCCGCAGCCCGGAGACGGACTCCTGGAGGTCGGCGTTGACCGCGCTGACCCGCTCCCGGGCCAGTTCGTACGCCTTCACGCTCTGCTTGCGGAAGAACCAGGTGCCGACGATCAGCACCGGCAGGGTCGCGAACACCACCAGCGCCAGCTGCACGTCGATGACCAGCAGGGCGACCATGACGCCGAAGAAGGTGACGACCGAGACGAACGCGGTGACCAGCCCGGTCTGGAGGAAGGTGGACAGCGCGTCGACGTCCGTGGTCATCCGGGTCATGATCCGGCCGGTCAGCTCGCGCTCGTAGTAGTCCAGGCCGAGGCGCTGGAGCTGGGCGAAGATCTTCAGGCGCAGCGAGTACAGCACCCGTTCGCCGGTCCGCCCGGTCATCCGGGTCTCGCCGATCTGGGCGGCCCACTGCACCAAGACGGCGGCCAGGCCCAGCAGGGAGGCGGCCCACACGGCCCCGAGGGCGAGCTGTTCCACGCCCTCGTCGATGCCGTGCCGGATGAGCACCGGCAGCGCCAGGCCCATGCCCGCGTCGACCGCCACCAGCAGCAGGCTCAGCAGCAGGGGCCGGCCGAAGCCGCGCAGGACCGCGCGGAGCCGGCCGCCCTCGCCGGCCCCGGTGTCGGCCGGTTCGGGGCGGACCGCGCGGGCCTCGTCGATGTCGGGGGTGCCGGTGGCCGGGGGCAGGGCCTCGACCTGGGCGAGCAGCTCGGGGGTGGCGCCGGAGTCCTCGCCCGCCGCCGCCCACTCGGCGGCGCGTTCGTCGCGCACCCACAGACGCGGGGTGATGCCGCGTTCGGCGTCGAACTCGGCGTCCAGCTCGGCCCGTACGGTGTGGTCCTCGGCCGGTTCGGGGGTCTTGCGCAGGACGTGGCCGGGCGAGACGCCGCCCAGTTCGTCGGGGTCGGTCAGCAGCCGGCGGTAGAGGGCGGAGCGGCGCTCCAGCTCCTCGTGGGTGCCGATGTCGGCGAGCCGGCCCCGGTCGAGGACGGCGATCCGGTCGGCGAGGCCGAGGGTGGAGCGGCGGTGCGCGATGAGGAGGGTGGTGCGGCCCGCCATGACCTGCCGCAGCGCCTCGTGGATCTCGTGCTCGACGCGGGCGTCGACAGCCGAGGTGGCGTCGTCGAGGAGGAGCAGCCGGGGGTCGGTGAGGATGGCGCGGGCGAGGGCGACGCGCTGGCGCTGGCCGCCGGAGAGGGTCAGGCCGTGCTCGCCGACCGTGGTGTCGTAGCCGTCGGGGAGTTCGGCGATGAACCGGTCGGCCTGGGCGGCGCGGGCGGCCTGCTCGATCTCCTCCTGGGTGGCGTCGGGGCGGCCGTAGGCGATGTTGGCGCGGACGGTGTCGGAGAAGAGGAAGCTGTCCTCGGGGACGAGGCCGATCGCAGCGCGCAGCGAGTCGAGGGTCAGCTCGCGCACATCGTGGCCGCCGACGAGGACCGCGCCCCGGGTCACGTCGTAGAAGCGGGGCAGCAGCAGGGAGACGGTGGACTTGCCGCTGCCGGAGGCGCCGACCACGGCGACGGTCTCGCCGGGGGCGATCTCCAGCGAGAAGCCGTCCAGGACGGGCCGGCCGTCGGCGTAGGAGAAGGACACGTTGTCGAACTCGACGCTCGCGGGGGCGTCGGCGGGCAGTTCCCGGGTGCCGTCGCGCAGGCTCGGCTCGGTGTCGATCAGCTCCAGCACCCGCTCCACGCCGGCCCGCGCCTGCTGTCCGACGGTGAGGACCACGGCCAGCATCCGGACCGGTCCGACGAGCTGGGCGAGGTAGGTGGAGAAGGCGACGAAGGTGCCGAGGGTGATCTCGCCCCGGGTGGCCAGCCAGCCGCCGAGGGCGAGCATGGCGACCTGGCCGAGGGCGGGCACGGCCTGGAGGGCGGGGGTGTAGACGGAGTTGAGCCGGATGGTGCGCAGCCGCCCGGCGAACAGCTTCCGGCTCGCCTCGCGCAGCTTCCCGGTCTCCTGCTCCTCCTGCCCGAAGCCCTTGACGACCCGCACCCCGCTGACCGCGCCGTCCACGACCCCGGCCACGGCGGCGGCACGGTTCTGCGCGTACCAGGTGGCGGGGTGGAGGCGGGCGCGGCTGCGCTTGGCGATGAACCAGAGGGCGGGGGCGACGGCGACGGCGACCAGGGTCAGCGGCAGCGACAGCCACGCCATGATCACCAGGGAGATCGCGAAGAGCAGGAAGTTGCCGATGGTCATCGGCAGCATGAAGAGCAGGCCCTGGATGAGCTGGAGGTCGCTGGTGGCGCGGCCGACGACCTGGCCGGTGGACAGCTCGTCCTGCCGCCGCCCGTCGAGCCGGGTGATCGTCCCGTACATCTCGGTCCGCAGGTCGTGCTGGACGTCGAGGGCGAGGCGGCCGCCGTAGTAGCGGCGGATGTAGGTGAGGACGTAGATCACGAGGGCGGCGGCGATCAGGAGGCCGGTCCACACGGCGAGGGACCGGGTGCCGTCGCCGCCGATGACGTCGTCGATGACGACCTTGGTGATCAGGGGGACGAGGGCCATCACGGCCATGCCGGCGAGGGAGGAGCCCAGGGCGAGCAGCACATTGCGCCGGTAGCGCCAGGCGTATCCGGACAGGCGCCGGGCCCACCCTCGCGCCGTCTCCTGCTCTGCCTCCGCCGCCACGCGAGCCTCCCCGTCCTCGGCCCGGACCCCTCCGGACCTGCGCTGCCGAACCGACCGACCGGCCTGATCTTCCGAGAGGCACCAACGCGGGGAGAAGCGGATTTCATCCCTCCGCAACAAATCCCGGTCCGAGGTCCCGGACGACCGGGACCGTGGTCCTAGATGAGTAAGTCCGAAGTCTTGGGGCGCATGAAGCGAGGGTCTCGTTGGTCCGTTTGTGACGACAGACCTCGAAACCCTCGCGACTGCACT
>NZ_JBEXXN010000062.1:0-44109 GCF_040630445.1 Streptomyces sp. NPDC005805 | reverse complement strand
CGCCGGGGCGGCCCCCCCCCCCCGCGCGCCCCCGCCCCCCCCCCCCCCACCCCGGGGGGGCGCCGCCGCCCCCCCCGCCCGGGGCCCACAGGTGTCGTGCGAGAAGGTCAGTGCCCGCCGCAGGCCGGTGCCGAGGGGGCCGGGAGCGGGGCCGGGGCGCCGACGGTCGGCAGGCCGAGCATCACGCCCGCCGGCTTCGCCGCCTCCGCCGCGTTCCGCTTCGCCCACGCGTCACCGGCGCGGGTGCGGCGGACCGCGAGCACCGCGCCCTCCGCGAGCAGGTGGTGCGGAGCCGCGTAGGTGATCTCGACGGTCACCACGTCACCCGGCCGCACCTCCCCGTCGGGCCCGTCGGGCTTGGTGAAGTGGACCAGCCGGTTGTCGGGCGCGCGCCCGGAGAGGCGGTGGGTCTCGCCGTCCTTGCGGCCCTCGCCCTCCGCGACCATGACCTCCAGCGTGCGGCCGACCTGCTTCTTGTTCTCCTCCCAGGAGATCTCCTCCTGGAGGGCGACCAGGCGCATGTACCGCTCCTGGACGACCTCCTTGGGGATCTGCCCGTCCATCGTGGCGGCCGGGGTGCCGGGCCGCTTGGAGTACTGGAAGGTGAACGCGTTCGCGAACCGCGCCTCGCGGACCGTGTGCATGGTCTGCTCGAAGTCCTCCTCGGTCTCGCCGGGGAAGCCCACGATGATGTCGGTGGAGATGGCCGCGTGCGGGATCGCGGCGCGCACCTTCTCGATGATCCCGAGGAAACGCTCCTGCCGGTAGGAGCGCCGCATCGCCCGCAGCACCGTGTCGGAGCCGGACTGGAGCGGCATATGGAGCTGCGGCATCACATTCGGCGTCTCGGCCATCGCGGCGATGACGTCGTCGGTGAAGTCGCGCGGGTGCGGCGAGGTGAAGCGGACCCGCTCCAGGCCCTCGATGGTCCCGCAGGCCCGCAGCAGCTTGCTGAACGCCTCGCGGTCGCCGATGTCGGAGCCGTAGGCGTTGACGTTCTGGCCGAGGAGGGTGATCTCCGAGACGCCCTCGGCGACCAGCGCCTCGATCTCCGCGAGGATGTCGCCGGGCCGGCGGTCCTTCTCCTTGCCGCGCAGCGCGGGGACGATACAGAAGGTGCAGGTGTTGTTGCAGCCGACCGAGATCGAGACCCAGGCCGCGTACGCGGACTCGCGCCGGGTCGGGAGGGTGGAGGGGAACGCCTCCAGCGACTCGGCGATCTCGACCTGCGCCTCCTCCTGCACGCGGGCGCGCTCCAGCAGGACGGGCAGCTTGCCGATGTTGTGCGTGCCGAAGACCACGTCGACCCAGGGGGCCCGGCTGACGATCGTGTCCCGGTCCTTCTGCGCCAGGCAGCCGCCGACGGCGATCTGCATCCCGGGGCGCTCGGCCTTCCTCGGCGCGAGGCGGCCGAGATTGCCGTACAGCTTGTTGTCGGCGTTCTCCCGTACCGCGCAGGTGTTGAAGACGACGACGTCGGCGTCCCCGTCGGCGCCTTCGGGCGCGCGCACGTAACCGGCGTCCTCCAGCAGGCCGGACAGCCGCTCGGAGTCGTGGACGTTCATCTGGCACCCGTAGGTGCGCACCTCGTAAGTTTTCGCACTCATCGCGCCCCCCAGGGTACGGGGTCGCCGCGGCCCGGCGCCCCTGGCTTCCGGCAACCCCGGGGCGCCCGGCGGGCGTCTGCGGACGGGCCTGGACCAGCGGGCGGCGGGCGACGCCGGGCGGGCCTGGCCAGCGGGCCGGTGAGCTGGCAGGATCGCGACCGTGCTGCCCACCGGACTCCGCCTCGACCGCCGCCGCGCCCTCATCGGCGCCGTGGCCGGCTTCGTGGTGTTCGGGCTGCTGCTGTGGTGGCTGCTGCCCCTGGGCCGCACCTCGCCTAGCGGGTCCCTGGCCTTCAGCACCGGCTCCCCCAGCGGCGTCTACCAGCGCTACGGCGTGCTGCTGGAACAGGCGCTCGCGGAGGACATGCCGGATGTCGACATAGAGCTGATGACGAGCGAGGGCTCCCAGCAGAACCTGGCCCGGCTGGCGGCCGGCAAGGCGGACTTCACCATCGCGACCGCCGACGCCGTGGGCACGTACCGGAAGAAGGGCCTGCCCGACGCGGACCGGCTGCGCGGCTGCGCCCGGCTGTACGACGACTACGTACATCTGATCGTGCCCCGGAACTCGGACGTGGAGTCGGTGGCCGACCTCAAGGGCAAGGCGGTGGGCGTCGGACAGCCCGGCTCGGGCATCCGGCTGGTCGCCGACCGGCTGATGACGGCCGCCGGGCTGGATCCGAAGCACGACATCACGCCCGTACCGGCGGGCATCGACGCGATGCCCGGGCGGCTGGAGAGCGGCGGTCTGGACGCCTTCTTCTGGTCCGGCGGGCTGCCGACCGTCTCCATCCAGGAGCTGTCGCAGCGCTTCGACATCCGCCTGGTCCCGCTGGAGCCGGAGCTGATCGACAAGCTGCACGCGACGGGCGGCTCGACCAGCTACTACCGCTCGGCGGTCATGCCGGCGGACGCCTATCCGCACGCCCAGGACGGGGTGCCGGTCCCGACGGTGGCGGTGGCCAACCTGCTGGTGACCACCGACCGCATTGGTCCGGCGCTGACCGAGGGCTTCACCCGCGCGGTGATCGACAGCCGCGACCGGATCGGGCAGACGGTCCACCCGGCGCAGCTCGTGGACGTGCGGACCGCCGTCTACACCGAGCCGCTGCCGCTGCACGAGGGCGCCCGGCGCTACTACCGGACCGCGAAGCCCTAGCCGCCCGCCACGCCAGGGCTTCCGGCCCCCTCAGGAGGCCGGTGCCGTACGCGGCAGCGAGACCGTCACCCGCAGCCCGTGCGGCTCGTGGTGCGCGTACGCGATCGACCCGCCGCCCGCGGTCAGCAGCGCGCGGGAGATCGACAGGCCCAGACCCGATCCCTTGACGTTCTGGTGGCGCCCGCTGCGCCAGAAGCGGTCCCCGATCCGGGCCAGCTCCTCGTCCGTGAGCCCCGGCCCGCCGTCCGTGACGACCGCCGTCGAGGTGTCCCCGTTCGACGCGACCGAGACCGTGACGCTCTCGCCGCCGGGGGTGAACTTCAGCGCGTTGTCGATCACCGCGTCCAGGGCGCTGGAGAGGGCGATCGGGTCCGCCCAGGCGGTCACCGCACCGGTGTCCCCGGTCAGCTCGACACCCTTCTCCTCGGCGAGCGGGCGCCAGGCCGCGACCCGCTCGGCGGCGAGTGCGCCGATGTCGGTGAGCTGGAGGTCGGCCGCCGCGTGCTCGGCGAGCGCCAGGTCCAGCAGGTCGTCGAGGACCTGCGCGAGCCGTTTGCCCTCGGTGCGCACCGAGGCGATCTCCGCGTTCCCCTCGGGCAGTTCCAGGGCGAGCAGCTCGATGCGGAGCAGCAGCGCGGCGAGCGGGTTGCGCAGTTGGTGGGAGGCGTCGGCGACGAAGGCCCGCTGCTGCTCCAGGACTTCCTCGACGTTGTCGGCCATCTCGTTGAAGGAGCGGGCGAGCCGGCGCAGCTCCGGGGGCCCGCCGGCGGCGGCGACCCGTGAGTTCATCCGGCCGGTCGCGATGTCGTGGGTGGCGGCGTCCAGGACGCGGACCGGCCTGAGCACCCAGCCCGTGAGCCGGAAGGCGGCCCCCACCGCCAGCAGCATGGCCGCGCACTCCCCCGCGGCCAGCAGCAGCCAGCCCCGCAGCACCTCGGAGCGCAGCTGCCCGGTCGGCGAGTCGGTGAAGACCACCGCGACCACGTCCCCGTCCCGGACCACCGGCGAGGCGACGACCAGGCGCGCGCCCCGCTGCCAGGGCCACACCTGGGGCGGGTCCTCGCTGCGGCGGCCGGTGAGCGCCTCGTCGAAGGCCTCGCGCCCCACGCCCTCGGCCGGCAGGACCAGGTCGTGCGGGGCGCTGGCCATGGAGTCGCGTTCGCGGTAGAAGACGCCCGCCCGGATACCGTACGTGTCGTAGTAGCGGTCCAGCTGCTCCTGGAGGGTCGCGCGGCGCTGCTCCGTCCCGTCGGGGCCCTCGGTGACGAACTGGGCGAGGGCGGCGAACCGTACGGTGTCGTCGATGCGGTCCACGACCACCCGCTGCTGCTGCGCCGCGGCCAGGCTCACGGCCAGCGGGAAGCCGAGCGCGAGGAGCACACCGGCCATGAGGACGATGAGCAGGGGGAGCAGTCGGGTACGCACCGGGGACGTCGGCCCCTACGCCGGGCCGGGGACGACGAGCCGGTAGCCGACGCCGCGGACGGTCTCGATCAGGGCGGGCATGCGCAGCTTGGAGCGGAGCGAGGCGACGTGCACCTCCAGCGTCCGACCCGTCCCCTCCCAGCTGGTGCGCCACACCTCGCTGATGATCTGCTCGCGCCGGAAGACGACGCCGGGGCGCTGGGCGAGCAGGGCCAGCAGGTCGAACTCCTTGCGGGTGAGCGGGACGGCCTCGCCGTCCACACTGACCCGGCGGGTGGGCAGTTCGATCACGACGGAGCCGAGGCGCAGGGTGTCGCCGGGGCCGTCGGCCGCCGTCTCCTCGACCGCGCCGGTGCGCCGGCTGACCGCGTGGATGCGGGCGAGCAGTTCGCCGGTGTCGTAGGGCTTCACCACATAGTCGTCGGCCCCGAGGTTGAGGCCGTGGATGCGGGAGCGGACGTCGGAGCGCGCCGTCACCATGATCACGGGGGTGGAGGTGAGCTTCCGGAGCTTGCCGCAGACCTGGTAGCCGTCCTGGTCGGGCAGACCGAGGTCGAGCAGGACCACCCCGAAGGCGGGCTTGTCGGGATGGGCGTCGGGCAGGACGGCCCGCAGCGCCTCCTCCCCGTTGCGGGCGTGGACGACCTGGAAACCGTGCCTGGCGAGGACCGCGGACAGTGCCGCGGCGACGTGGTCGTCGTCCTCGACGAGCAGCAGCCTCATGGTCCCCCTTCTCCCTTCTCACCTGGTCGAACGGGTCGCGCCCGGCCGCTCGGTCGCGTCGCCGGTCATGCGTGTCGCGCCATTGTTGCGGCTTTCCCAACAGGGCATGAACGCCGATGGCACGGCCCCCAGTCAAGAGCCGACTCGTTGCACGGAGGTTTCCGTTACCCACCCGGTACGCCGATCAACGCCCTGTTCACGCATAGTGTCCGGTTGCCGCCATATCGTTATGCTCAATTTCCGCTCAGATGTGATGACGCTGTTCGCGCAGCGTGATTAGGGTCCTCCCAACCGAGGAGGACGGAGCTAGAGGCCGATGAGCGAAGTGTCAGTGACCAAGGACCCCGAGGGCGCGCAGCCCCCGGCGGACGACCTGGTCGTACTGAGCAAAGTGAACAAGCACTTCGGCGCGCTGCATGTGCTCCAGGACATCGACCTGACCATCGCCCGTGGCGAGGTCGTCGTCGTGATCGGTCCCTCCGGATCGGGCAAGTCCACACTGTGCCGCACCATCAACCGCCTGGAGACGACCGACTCCGGCGCGATCACCATCGACGGCAAGCCGCTGCCCGAGGAGGGCAAGGAGCTGGCCCGGCTGCGCGCGGACGTCGGCATGGTCTTCCAGTCGTTCAACCTGTTCGCGCACAAGACCGTGCTGGAGAACGTCACGCTCGGCCAGGTCAAGGTCCGCAAGGCGGACAAGAAGGCGGCCGAGGAGAAGGCCCGGGCCCTGCTGGACCGGGTCGGCGTCGGCGCGCAGGCGGACAAGTACCCCGCGCAGCTCTCCGGCGGACAGCAGCAGCGTGTGGCGATCGCCCGCGCCCTCGCCATGGACCCCAAGGTCATGCTCTTCGACGAACCGACCTCGGCCCTGGACCCCGAGATGATCAACGAGGTCCTGGAGGTCATGCAGCAGCTGGCCCGTGACGGGATGACCATGGTGGTCGTCACGCACGAGATGGGCTTCGCCCGTTCGGCCGCGAACCGGGTCGTGTTCATGGCCGACGGCAAGATCGTCGAAGAGGCCGCGCCCGAGGAGTTCTTCAGCAACCCCCGCAGCGACCGGGCCAAGGACTTCCTGTCGAAGATCCTTCACCACTGAGTCCTGGATCGACCTCGATCCAACACTTCGCGTCAACTCTAGGGAAGTCATCATCATGAAGCTTCGTAAGGTCACCGCCGCTTCGGCCGCCGTCCTCGCGATCACGCTCACGGCCACCGCCTGCGGTTCCGGCGACAAGGACAACGGCTCCGGCGGCAGCGACAAGATCACCATCGGCATCAAGATCGACCAGCCGGGTCTCGGCCTGAAGACCCCGGACGGCTCGTACACCGGCTTCGACGTGGACGTCGCCAAGTACGTCGCCAAGGAGCTCGGTTACGACGAGAAGGACATCACCTTCAAGGAGACGAAGAGCGCCGACCGCGAGACCGCGCTCTCCCGCGGTGACGTCGACTTCATCGCCGCCACCTACTCGATCACCGACGAGCGCAAGCAGAAGGTCGACTTCGCCGGCCCGTACCTGCTCGCGCACCAGGACCTGCTGATCCGCGCCGACGACAACGTCAAGGCGGGCGAGGACCTCAACGGCAAGACCCTCTGCTCGGTGACCGGTTCCACCTCCGCGCAGAACGTCAAGAAGGACTTCGCCCCGAAGGCCCAGCTCAAGCAGGTCGGTGGCTACTCCGAGTGCCTCGCGGCCCTGCAGAGCGGCGCGGTCGACGCCCTGACCACGGACGACTCGATCCTCGCCGGCTACGCGGCGCAGGACCAGTACAAGGGCAAGTTCAAGCTCGCCGGCCTCAAGCTGAGCAACGAGAACTACGGCATCGGCGTCAAGAAGGGGTCGGAGCTGGGGGCCAAGATCAACACGGCCCTGGAGAAGATGGTCAAGGACGGCGCCTGGGACAAGGCTGTCCAGGCCAACTTCGGCCCGGCCAACTACCAGAACGAGCCCGCCCCGAAGATCGGCAACATCGTCCAGTGAAGTACGGCCGACAGGCGCGCCGCCGGTGACGGCGGCGCGCCCGGCCTTCCCCACACGCGGAAGCACGGGAGATCGTGTTCGACTTTCTTGAAGGCTACGACCTGCTCGGGGCGTTCTGGGTGACGGTGCAGCTCACCGTCTTCTCCGGGATCGGCGCCCTCGTCCTGGGGACCGTGCTGGCCGCGATGCGCGTCAGCCCCGTCCCGCTGATGCGCGGGTTCGCCACCGTCTACGTCAATGTGGTCCGGAACATTCCGTTGACCGTCATCATCGTCTTCTGCTCCCTCGGGCTCGCGGACATCTTCCGGGTGACCCTGGGGGCTGCGGGAGACCAGGAGACCATGGTGTTCCGGCTGGCCATCCTCGGCCTCGCCGCCTACACCGCGGTCTTCGTCTGCGAGGCGGTGCGCTCGGGCATCAACACGGTGCCGGTGGGCCAGGCGGAGGCGGCGCGCGCGATCGGGCTGAGCTTCACCCAGGTCCTGAGGCACATCGTCCTCCCGCAGGCCTTCCGCTCCGTGATCGGCCCGCTGACCAACGTGCTGATCGCACTGACCAAGAACACCACGGTCGCGTCGGCCATCGGTGTGGCCGAGGCGGCGCTCCTGATGAAGGAGATGATCGAGAACGAGGCTCAGCTCCTGCTGATCTCGGCGGTCTTCGCCCTCGGGTTCGTGATCCTGACCCTGCCCACCGGGCTCCTGCTCGGCTGGGTCGGCAAGCGCATGGCGGTGAAGCGATGACCTCCGTTCTCTACGACGCCCCCGGCCCCCGGGCCAAGCGGCGCAACATCGTCTACACGGCCGCCTTCATTGTTCTGCTGGCGCTGGCTGTCTGGTGGATCTTCGCCACCATGAAGGACAAGGGCCAGCTCGAAGGTTCCCTGTGGGAGCCGTTCATCCAGGCCCAGGCGTGGACGACCTATCTGCTGCCCGGCCTCGGCAACACCCTCAAGGCGGCGGCGCTGTCGCTGATCATCGCCCTGCCCCTGGGTGCGATCTTCGGCATCGCCCGGATGTCCGACCACCGCTGGGTCCGTGGCCCGGCCGGTGTGATCGTGGAGTTCTTCCGCGCCATCCCGGTCCTGCTGCTGATGCTGTTCGCCAACGAGTTCTACTCGGCCTACACCGGGGTCAGCACGGATGTCCGCCCGCTGTACGCGGTGGTCACCGGCCTGGTGCTCTACAACGCCTCGGTCATCGCCGAGATCGTGCGCGCCGGCATCCTCTCGCTGCCCAAGGGGCAGACGGAGGCGGCCAAGGCGATCGGTCTGCGCAAGGGCCAGACGATGACCACGATCCTGCTGCCGCAGGCCGTGACCGCGATGCTGCCGGCCCTGGTCAGCCAGCTCGTGGTGATCGTCAAGGACACCACCCTCGGCGGCGCGATGCTCACCTTCCCCGAGCTGCTGAACGCCCGCGGCACGCTGGCGGCCAACTACGCCAACGTGATCCCGAGCTTCATCGTCGTCGCGATCATCTTCATCGTGCTCAACATGCTGCTCACCAGCTTCGCCTCCTGGCTGGAGCGCAAGCTGCGGCGCGCCAAGCGCAGCACCGGCGCGGTGCTCGCGGCGGACACCGCGGGCGCCGAGGAGCCGGTCGCCGAGCCCGGCGTGAGGACGGACGACGGACGCGCCGTCTGACGGATCGTCCGACGCACTGCCGCCGAGGGGCGGTGGCCCGAGTGGCCACCGCCCCTCGGCGTGTCCCGCCCCGGTCCCTGCCCCGGCCCCGGCGCGTACCGGTGTCGCTTGACGCGGGCACTCTCAGTGAGTTGCATACGTTCTGTGATCGCGCACCGGGCCCTTTCCGCACCTCCCAGCCCGCCCCTGAAACCACTGTCGTCCCTCCCGCCCCGCCTTTCGGCCCTTGTCACGGCGCTCCCGGCCCTTGTCACGGCGCTCCCGGCCCTTGTCGCGGTCCGTATCCGGATGCAGGGAGGCACCCCGTGGACCCGGTGATCGTGGTCGGGGCGGGCCCGGTCGGGCTGGCCCTCTCCCTGGCGCTCGCGGGGCACGGCGTCCCTAGCGTGGTCCTGGACGAGGGCGGCGGCAAGGAGGAGGCGCGCCCGGCGCGGAGCGTCGTCCTCCGCCCGGACACGGCCGCCCTCGCCGCCCGGCTCGGCTGCGACACCCTGCACGACGAAGGACTGCGCTGGACGGGATGGCGGTCGATGCACCGCCGCCAGGAGATCCGCCGGATCGCCCTGGGCGAGGACGGCGCCCCCGAGGCCCCGCTCCATGTGCCCCAGCACGCCCTGGCCCAGGGGCTGCGGGACGCGGTCGCCGGGGAACGGCTGGTCAGGCTCGCCACGGAGAGCCGGCTGGACTCCCTGGAGCAGGACCGGACCGGTGTCACCCTGCACACCCGGGGCCCGTCCGGGACGTGGTGGCGGGGCAGTTGGGTGGTCGGGTGCGACGGCGCCCGCTCCACGGTCCGCAAGCTCCTCGGCATCCGCTTCCCGGGGCGGACGGCGGTCGAGCGGCATGCGGTCGCCGCGCTGCGCGCCGAACTCCCCTGGCCGGGTGAGGCGTTGCTGCACCGCAGGCCCTCGTTCGCGGCGGGGGCCGACGAGGTCACGGCACGGCCGCTGGCGGACGGGGTCTGGCGGCTGGACTGGCTGCTGCCGCCGCGCGGGGACCTGGTCACGCCCGAGTCCCTGGTGGCCCGGGTGCGGGACACCCTGGGCGGCTGGTGCGGCGAGACCCCGCCCTATGAACTCCTCGACACCGGCGTCTACACCCTGCACCACCGCCTCGCCCGCCGGTGGCGCGTGGAGCGGGCCTTCCTCGCGGGCGACGCGGCCCATCTGCTGGGCGCCCTCGGCACCCAGGGCGTCGACGAGGGGCTGCGGGACGCGGACAACCTGGCCTGGAAGCTGGCCCTCGCCTGGCACGGCGCCGCCTCGGCCACCCTCCTCGACAGCTACCAGGACGAGCGGCGCACCGCGATCGCCGCCCGGCTCCGGGCCGCCGACCAGTCCCTGCCGATACTGCGCAGCGGCGGCGGTCTGCGGACGTATCTGCCCGGGGCCGCGCGCGGGCACGACGCGATGCTCACCGACGGGCACCTGGGGCAGGGCCCGCTCGGCGCGCCCCCCGCGTATCCGCACTCCGCGCTCACACCGGAGCCGGTCTCGGCACAGGCGGCCGCGGCCACGCCCGTGGGCGCGCCGGTCGAGGACGTGCCGGTGACCTCCCCCGACGGCACGGCCGGACCGCTGCGCGAACGCCTCGGCCGGGGGCTGCTGGTGGTGCTGGTCGCCCCCGGGACCGGGGTCTGGGAACGGCGGCACTGGGCCGGAGCCGGGGTGATGCCCCGTCTCGCCGCGGCGGTGGGGGGACTGCCCCTGGCGGCCGAACTGGTGGTGGCGGAGAGCTACCCGGGGGCCTCGGCGCACTCGGTGCTGCTGGTGCGACCGGACGGGCACCTGGCGGCGGCCTTCGCGGGGGTGCGCCCGGCGGAGCTGCACGCCGCCGCCGACCGGGTCCGCGGCGGGGCCCCGTCCGCCGACCGCCCGGGCGGGTCGGATGGGCCGGGCGGCGCGGGCGGCCCCGGAGGGGCGGGTTCCGGGGGCGGTGGCACGGACGACGGGCCGACGCCGCCCCGGGCCCGCAGGAGCCCCCCGGACCCGGACTCCGGACGCGCCTCCGGCAAGGGCACGGGCTCTCGGGGCTCCCGGTCGCGTCCGGCATCCGGGACGCGTCCGGGGCGCGCCGCCCGCACTGCGGACGGCGATTGACCGTCACCGTCCCGCATGGTGTACTCCGGAGCGTGACCGACACCTGTGTGCGCCTGTGGCGGAGGGTCCATATGGACCTCGTCCGCTATGCGGGCTGCGTGTGTCGTCCGTCCTGCTGACTCGCTCTTCCCCGCGCCACGGCCCGCTGTGCCGGCGCGCTCTCCGGCGAACTTCCAGGACGGTTTCCGTGTCCCTCTCCGCTTCCCTGCCCCAGCCTGCCCTCTCCCCCTCCCCGGACGCCGCCTCCGGCGCCCCGGGCCCGACGGCCGCCGAACTCCTCGCCTTCGTCCGCCGGGCGGCCGCCGACAAGGAGCTCGTCGCCTCCCTCCCCCGTGACCCCGAGGGCCGCACCTGGGTGCGGCTGGAGGGGCCGGGCGGCAGTGAGGCATGGCTCATCGGCTGGCCGCCCGGGACGGGCACCGGCTGGCACGACCACGACGAGTCGCTGGGCGCGTTCGCCACCGCGGAGGGCGAGTTGACGGAGCACTCGCTCGCCGTGCGACTCCCGTCGAGCGGCTGGCGGACCCTGGAACTGGCCGACGGTGTCGACCGGACCCGGCGCCTGGGGACCGGCGAGGCGCGTGCCTTCGGCAGGCACCATGTGCACGAGGTCCTCAACGAGTCGGCGACCGGACACGCCGTCTCCGTGCACGCCTACTTCCCGCCGCTGCCCCTGATGCGCCGCTTCAGCCGCTCCGGTGCGGTGCTCCGGCTGGAGCAGGTCGAACGCCCGGAGGACTGGCAGTGACCACCACCGGCGGCACGAACGGCACCGGGGGCACGGGCCCCACCGGCATCAACGAACTCCTGGACCGGGTCCGCGCGGAACTCGACCGCCTCTCCCCGTATGAGGCCCGCGACGCGGCGGACGCGGGCGCCCTGCTGGTGGACATCCGCTACCAGGCACTGCGCGAACGGGACGGCCTGATCCCGGGCGCCGTGGTCGTGGAGCGCAATGAGCTGGAGTGGCGTCTCGACCCGCACGGCAGCCACCGCCTCCCCGAGGCGACGGGCCACGACCTGCGGGTCGTGGTCGTCTGCAACGAGGGTTACGCCTCCTCGCTGGCCGCCGTCTCCCTCCGGCAGCTCGGCCTGAACGGTGCGACGGACCTGGTGGGCGGCTTCCAGGCGTGGCGCGCGGCGGGCCTGCCGGTCGCCCCCTGGACACCGGAGGCCGGTGCACCGGCCCTCCCGGAGGTCCATCGTGCCCCCGCGCCCCAGTAGGCCCCCTCAACAACCCCCTCAGTATCCCGCACCCTCCATGCCGTCCACGTCCTCCCCCTCCGCTTCCAGGGCCTGGCGGACCACCCGCAGGGACATGCCCTCCGGGTATCCCTTGCGGGCGAGCATGCCGGCCAGCCTCCGGATGCGGCGGTCGCGGTCCAAGCCCCGGGTGCCGCGCAGCTTGCGGGCCACCAGCTCCCGGGCCGTCTCCTCTTCCTGGTCCGCGTCGAGTCGGCCCACCGCCTCGTCGATCAGGTCGCCGTCGACGCCCTTGGTGCGCAGCTCCCGGGCGAGCGCCCGGCGGGCCAGACCGCGCCCGTGGTGGCGGGACTCCACCCACGCGCCGGCGAAGGCGGCGTCGTCGATGAGGCCGACGTCCTCGAAGCGGGAGAGGACCTCCTCGGCGATCTCCGGGGGGATCTCCCGTTTGTGCAGGGCGTCCGCGAGCTGCTTGCGGGTGCGGGGCGTCCCGGTGAGCAGGCGCAGGCAGACCGCCCGCGCCCGCTCAGCCGGGTCCTGGGGCGGCGGCGCCTTCTCGGCCCTCGACGAGTCGGCACCGTCGCCCGGCCATTCGGTTCGCCGGGCCATGGGTCAGCTCTTGGCTGCCGCCGTCTTGGCGGACTTCGCCTTGGACGCCGGGGCGGGCACGGACTTGGCGGCTTCCTCGGCGGCGGCCGGGACGGCGGCCGCGTCCGCGCCGGGCTCGGCGGTCGGCGCCTCCGGCCGGACACCGACGCCCAGCTTCTCCTTGATCTTCTTCTCGATCTCGTTGGCCAGGTCCGGGTTGTCCTTGAGGAAGTTGCGCGCGTTCTCCTTGCCCTGGCCGAGCTGGTCGCCCTCGTACGTGTACCAGGCGCCGGCCTTGCGGACGAAGCCGTGCTCCACGCCCATGTCGATCAGGCCGCCCTCGCGGCTGATGCCCTGGCCGTAGAGGATGTCGAACTCGGCCTGCTTGAACGGCGGGGCGACCTTGTTCTTGACGACCTTGCAGCGGGTGCGGTTGCCGACCGCCTCCGTGCCGTCCTTCAGGGTCTCGATACGGCGGATGTCGATGCGCACCGAGGCGTAGAACTTGAGGGCGCGGCCACCGGTCGTGGTCTCCGGCGAGCCGAACATCACACCGATCTTCTCGCGGAGCTGGTTGATGAAGATCGCCGTGGTCTTGGACTGGTTGAGCGCGCTGGTGATCTTCCGCAGCGCCTGGCTCATCAGACGGGCCTGGAGGCCGACATGGGAGTCGCCCATCTCGCCCTCGATCTCCGCACGCGGCACCAGGGCCGCCACGGAGTCGATGACGATGAGGTCGAGCGCCCCGGAGCGCACGAGCATGTCCACGATTTCGAGGGCCTGCTCACCGTTGTCCGGCTGGGACAGGATCAGGTTGTCGATGTCGACGCCGAGCTTCTTCGCGTACTCGGGGTCGAGGGCGTGCTCGGCGTCCACGAAGGCCACCTGGCCGCCGGCGCGCTGGGCGTTGGCCACCGCGTGCAGGGTCAGGGTCGTCTTGCCGGAGGACTCGGGGCCGTAGATCTCCACCACACGGCCGCGCGGCAGGCCGCCGACGCCGAGGGCGACGTCCAGAGCGGTCGACCCGGTGGGGATGATCTCGATGGGCTCGTTCGGCCGCTCGCCGAGACGCATCACGGCGCCCTTGCCGAACTGCCGTTCAATCTGTGCGAGGGCGGCGTCGAGCGCCTTCTCGCGGTCGGTTCCTGCCATGGGTTCCACCCGATTTGCTTGAGTCGATCGCTTCACGTCAAAGACGCTAACCCCTGCCACTGACAATGGGCCCCGACGTCCTCCGGCCTGTGGAAAACCCACGGCGTCCGCCGCGCCTCCCGGGGCCGGAATTCCATGAGAATGGATGTTCGATTTTCGTGTCAAGCGCACCACGCGGGGCGCGCCGGACGAGCGCGCGCACCGCCCGAGGCGCCTCCCGGACGCGGGTCAGTCGTGCGGCGGGCGGTCGGTCAGCCGGTGGTCCGCGAGGCTCAGGGCCTCCGTCACGACCCGGCGCAGATGACCGTCCGCCAGGAAGTAGACGACCCGGCGGCCCTCCTTGCGGGTGGCGACCAGACCGCTCAGGCGCAGCCGCGCGAGATGCTGGCTGACGGCGGGGCGCCGGGCGCCGCACAGCTCGGTCAGGGTCGTCACGTCCGCCTCCGAGCGGGCCAGCGCGTGCAGCAGACGGAGCCGGGTCCGGTCGCCGAGGAGGGCGAGGAGTTCGGCGGCGAGCGCGAACTGCTCCTCGCCGGGGTCGCGCGAGTGCGCATCGTGCGCAGATGACAGGTGCATGCGTGCGCTCATACGCACATGATGCACACCGTCGCGGGGAAGTGTCCATGAGGTGCGGGGCAGGGCCCGTCCCACGCCCCGCCCGCTCCCGTTGAGGAGGAACGATGGCCCCCGACCGCCCCGTTCACGACCACGGCCACGACCACGGGCCCCATGACGGCCACGGGCACCGCCACCGCGGGCGTCTGTCCCGCGTCCGCCACCGGCTCGGGCATCTGCTCACGCCCCACGCACACGACGCCTCGGAGAAGGTCGACCGGGCGATGGAGTCCTCGGCCAAGGGGATGCGGGCGCTGTGGGTGTCCCTCGTCGTGCTCGGGTGCACCGCCCTGGTGCAGGCGGTGGTCGTCGTCCTCTCCGGGTCGGTCGCCCTGCTCGGGGACACGGTGCACAACGTCGCGGACGCGCTCACCGCCGTGCCGCTGGGCATCGCCTTCCTCCTCGGCCGGCGCGCTGCCACCCGCCGCTTCACCTACGGCTACGGGCGGGCGGAGGACCTGGCGGGGCTCCTGGTCGTGGCCACCATCGCCGCCTCCGCGCTCTTCGCCGGGTGGACGGCCGTCGACCGCCTGCTCGATCCCCGGCCGATGCAGCACGTGGGGGTGGTGGCCGCGGCGGCCGTCATCGGCTTCGCCGGCAACGAGTGGGTCGCCCGCTACCGGATGCGCGTCGGGCGGGAGATCGGCTCGGCCGCGCTGGTGGCCGACGGGCTGCACGCCCGCACCGACGGCTTCACCTCCCTGGCCGTGCTGCTGAGCGCCGGCGGCGCGGCCCTGGGCCTGCCGCTCGCGGACCCGGTCGTGGGCCTGCTGATCACCGCCGCGATCCTGCTGGTCCTGCGGGACGCGGCCCGGGAGGTGTTCCGCCGGGTGCTGGACGCCGTCGACCCCGAACTCGTCGACACCGCGCACGCCACCGTGCTCGCGGTCCCCGGCGTGCGGGGCGTGGGTGAGCTGCGGCTGCGGTGGATCGGGCACCGGCTGCGCGCAGAAGTGGGCATCGTCGTCGACGGCCGGATGAGCGTCGCCGAGGGCCACCATGTCGCCGTCGAGGCCGAGCACGCGCTGCTGCACGCCCTGCCGAAGCTGTCCGCGGCGCACATCCACACCGACGCGGCCCCTGAGGCGGGGCGGCCGGACCCCCACCACCTCCTCGCCCACCACACCGCCGGCTGACCTCCCGCCCGCACGGCGGACCGTTTCCGCCGACGCCAGGGCGGGGCCCCGCCCGCTCAGTCGCCGCGCGGTCCGCCCGCTCCCCCGTCACCGTCGGCCGCCGAGGAGCCGTCCGTGCCCGCGCCGCCCGCCCCGGACCCGTCCGCCGCACCGCCGTCCGTCCCGGCGGCGCCATCGCCGCGCCCCCGGTCCGCGTCGGCGGGCGAGGCCGCGTGCGCGCCGTCCCGGCGGGCCTCCAGGGCGCGCCGCACCCGGGCCACCGCCCGCCGGCCGCCGTGCCGGCGGTGTCCGTGCACCCGGGGATCGTCCGTCACGTCGTACCGCTTCACATACGCGCCGAGGAACGCCTGCAGCGTGGCCACCGCCGGAATCGCGATCAGCGCGCCGACCGCGCCGAGCAGCGCCGTACCGGCCACCACCGATCCGAAGGCCACCGCCGGATGGATGTCGACCGTCTTGGCGGTGAGCTTCGGCTGGAGCACATAGTTCTCGAACTGCTGGTAGACCACGACGAATCCGAGGACCCACAGCGCGTACCAGGGGTTCTCCGCGAAGGCGATCAGCATCGGCAGCGCACCGGCGAGATAGGTGCCGATGGTCGGGATGAACTGCGAGACCAGGCCCACCCAGACCGCGAGCGCGGGGGCGTAGGGGACCCCGAGGAACTCGAAGAGGACGAAGTGGGCGCCGCCGGAGATCAGCGCCATCAGACCGCGCGAGTAGAGGTAGCCGCCGGTCTTGTCGACCGCGATCTCCCAGGCGCGCAGCACCTCGGTCTGCTTGGCCGGGGGCAGCACCGAGCACAGGGCCCGGCGCAGCCGCGGACCGTCGGCCGCGAAGTAGAAGGAGAACAGGAAGATCGTCAGCAGCTTGAACAGCCCGCCCAGCACCTGCGCGGAGACGTCCAGCACCCCGGACGCGCTGTTCTGCACATACCGGCGCAGCCAGTCCGAGCGCAGCAGGCTGTCCTGGACCTCCACCCGGGAGAGTTCCGTGTGGAAGGTGGTGTTCACCCAACTGATCACGGAGTCCAGGTAGTCGGGGAGGTCCTCGACGATGTCGATGATCTGACCGGCCAGCATCGAGCCCAGCAGGACGACGAAGCCCACGCCCGTGACGAGGACGGCGATGAAGACGAGGAAGGTGGCGAGACCCCGGCGCATACCGCGGGCCGCCATGCGTCCGACGGCCGGCTCGACGGCCAGCGCCACAAAGAAGGCGATCAGCACATTGACCAGTAGTCCGATGAGCTGATGGAAGGCCCAACTGCCCAGCTGGAAGCAGGCGTAGAGGGCGAGGGCGAGCAGCATCGCCCGGGGCAGCCAGCGCGGCATCCGGCCCGCACCGCCGATGCCCGCGCCGCCGATGCCCGCGCCGCCGATGCCCACGGCGTCCGGGGACGGCCCGGCGGGCGGCGCCGACGCGGCGGAGCCGGCGGCCGTGGCATCGCCGACCCCGGCGTCGGCGGCGGTACCGGTGGGGGCAGGGGCCGTCCTGCCGGCGTCGTCGTCCTGGCGCGTGCTGTCGGTCCGGTCCACCGGCCAAGTGTCGCGTACGCACGGGCGTTCCGTGCGCCCGGGCCGGGAATCACCCGGCCCGTACGCGGACCCGCCCCGGACCCCCGTGTCCGCCCGCCGTCAGCCGGACCCGCCCCGGGCACAGGCCCGTTGCCCGCCCCCGCCCGCCGGGCCACGCCCGGCCGCGTTCAACCGCCCCGCGGGCTCAGCGCTTCTCCGCCGGGACCTCCACCGCCGCGCAGACCGCGCGCCAGACGTCCTTCGCCTCCCACCCCGCGTCCAGGGCCTCGTGGACGGTGCGACCGCCCAGCTCGGTCATCACATGATCGCGCGCGAAGGAGTCCGCGTAGGACGCGCCGAAGTGCTCGGCCATCCGCTCCCAGAAAATCGTCAACCGCATGACGCCAGTATCGCGCTCCTGAGAGTGCAGCCCTGTCCGCCGGCCTTGCCGAAAGCCCTTTCCGCCCTACCGTCGGACCATGGCTGGAACCGGAGCAACCACCGAGACGCCGATCGCGTCCTCACTCGCCCGCGCCGCGCGCTTCATCTGGCTGACCGCCCGCGTCCTCGAACAGCGGCGGTTCGCGTACCACTTCCTCGGCGGCGGCTCCGAGGCCGTCGAGACGGCGCTCGCCGCGTACCTCAACGAGGACGGGGGCTACGGCCACGGCCTCGAACCCGACCTCCGCGGCCCGGTCAGCCAGCCCCTCCACACGGTGCACGCCCTGCGGGTCCTGGACTCCGTCGGGCGCTGCGGCGGCCTGCGCGTGGAGCGCCTGTGCCGCTATCTGACCGGTGTGTCCACGCCGGACGGGGCGCTGCCCGCCGTCCACCCCTCCCAACGGGGATTTCCGGCCGCGCCGTACCTCCCCGTCGTCGACGATCCGCCGAGCGACCTCCGCACCACCGGCCCGGTGGTCGGGCTGCTGCACCGCAACCAGGTCTGGCACGCCTGGCTGTTCCGCGCGACCGACTTCTGCTGGGCGGCCGTCGACGCGCTGCGCGAACCCGGTCCGTACGAGGTCCGGGCGGCGGTCGCGTTCCTGGACGGCGTGCCGGACCGGGGCCGCGCGGAGGCCGCCGCGGACCGCCTCGGCCGCATGGTGCGCGAACGGGGCCTGGTCCTGCTGGACCCCCGCGACGCGGACACCCTGCCCGTCCCGCCCGACCGGCACCACTACCCGCACCAGTACGTGCCCGCGCCGGGCTCGCTGGCCCGCCGCTGGTTCACGGACGAGGAACTGACCCGCTCGCTGGACCACCTCGCGGCGCAGCAGGAGGCGGACGGCGGCTGGCCGGCGGCCGGACGGCAGTGGAGCCCGGCGGCGGCGCTGGAGGCCCGGCCGCCGGCGACGATCGAGGCGCTGCGCACCCTGCGGGCGCACGGCCGGTTCGTCGGCGGGGCCTGACCGGGCAGGAACGCCACCCCGGGACCCGGTCAGCCGCCCAGCGCCCGGACCCCGGCGGTGACGGCCACCGCCGCGGCCACCACGACCAGGAACGGGGCCCGCAGCACCAGGGCGACGGCAGCGGCCGCGATCCCGGCGGCGCGGGCGTCGAGGACGAGACTCTGACCGGTGCCGAAGGTCTGCTGCGCGGTGAGGGCGGCGAGCAGGGCGACGGGCAGCAGCGCGGCGAGCTTCTGCACCAGCGGGCGTTCCAGCGTGTGCGCCGGGACGAGCAGGCCCACGAGCTTCACCAGGTAGCAGCCGACGGCGGTCGCGGCGATGGCGATCCAGATGCTCAACGGTCCTCCTCCTTCTTCTTCTCCTGCCTCTGCTTCTGCTTCTGCTTCCGGTGCTTCTCCCGCTCCGGCGGGGCGCCTCGCGCGCGTCCCTTGAACCACAGCACCGCCGGCGCGGCCAGGGCGGCCACCAGGACCGGCACCCCCGCGGGCAGGACCGGCAGCAGTCCGAGACCGAGCAGGACGGCGAGCCCGGCCACGGTCCGTTCCGTCGCCGACCGCAGCATCGGCGCCAGCAGCGCCAGGAAGACCGCGGGCCCGGCCGCGTCCAGCCCCCATGCGTCGGTGTCGCCGATCGCCTCGGCGCCCAGCGCGCCGAGCAGGGTGGTCAGGTTCCAGAGCACGTAGAGGGTCAGTCCGGTGACCGTGAAGCCGAGCCGGGCGCTGCGGCGGGAGGGCTGGGCGAGCGCGACGGCCGTGGTCTCGTCGATGACCCAGTGCGCGGCGAGGGGGCGGACCGGCTTCGGGAGCGCGAGGAGCTGCGAGAGGCGCAGCCCGTAGAAGGCGTTGCGCACCCCGAGGAAGAAGGCGCCGGCCGCGGCGGTGAGCGGGTTGCCGCCCGCGGCGAGGGCGCCGACCAGCGCGAACTGCGAGGCGCCGGTGAACACCAGCAGGCTGAGCGCGCAGGTCTGGAGGAGGGTGAGCCCCGCGCCGGCCGAGGTGACGCCGAAGGCGAAGCCCGAGAGCCCGACGGCCACGCCGACGCCGAGCGCGTCCCGCACCACGGCGGAGTCGGGCCGGTCGGCGGGTCCCGGTCCGGGGCGCCCCGGTCCGGCGGGGTCGTGTGCGTCGCGGCCCGGTCGTTCGTCGGCTGCCATATCGCGAGGTGCTGTTCGTTCTGCCACGCGGGGAACCCTAGGAAGGGCCCCCGCCTGCGGTCTTGTACGTTCTTGCGCGCTCGCGCCGGTAGGCCCCCGGGGGCACCCCGACGATACGGCTGAAGTGGCGGTTCAGGTGCGGCTGGTCACTGAAGCCCACCGCCACGGCCGCGTCCGCCGGTGAGGTCCCCGCGTCGAGCAGATGACGCGCGCGCCGCACCCGCGCGTCGGTGAGCCAGGTGTGCGGCGGCAGCCCGTACGCGGCCTTGAAGGCGCGCAGCAGGGCGAACGGGCTGGTGCCCAGCTCCCGGGCCAGCTCCTCCAGGGACGGCGGCCGTGCCATCCGCTCCTCCAGCAGCTGCCGGGCCAGCTCCGCCGTCCGCGCGCCCGAGTCCCGGGGCGCACGCGGGGGCAGCGAGCGCCCGTGGCGGCGCAGCAGCCGGGCGACCGCGATCCGCAGCACGCTGTCGGCGGCGAGCGCGTTGCCCTGCTCGGCGGCCCGGTGCACCTCGTGCACCAGGCGCGCGGTGTCCGGGTCCTCCACGATGGTCTCCGCGAAGCCGGGTGTGCCCCGCAGGGTGGTGGTCTCCTCGGCGATGGCGGTGATCAGCCCGGTCGACGGGTAGAGCGTGGAGTACGCCCAGCCCTCGGGGACGCCCGCCTTCGCGGAGTGCGGCACCTCGGGGTTGATCATGACGACGGTGCCGGGCCGGGCGCGGATCGTGCCGTCCGGCATGGCCACGTCCTCGACGCCCTGGCGGACGGCGCCGAGCACAAAGCCCTCGTGGGTGTGCCGGGTGAAGGAGTGGCGGACGTAACGGGCCCGCAGCAGATCAAGGCCGGGCACCCCCGGGTACGGCCAGTGCCGTGCCCACTCGCCCTTCCGGTCCGTCGCCGCGTCCTTCTCCTCCATACGGCCATTCTGCGCCCCTCGCGGTGATCGCGGGCGACCGGTCCGGGAGGTGGGACGGGCCCGGGACGGCCGCTCCCGGGGTCCGTCCCGGCCCGCCCCGGAACCGTCCCGGACACGACCCGTGCCCCGCCCCCACCCCCGTTGTCAGTGCCCGGGTGCACGATGGGGAGCATGGCCAGGACTGCGCTCGACTCCTTCTCCCCCGCGACCCGAGGCTGGTTCACGGGGGCCTTCCGTGCGCCCACCGCCGCGCAGGAGGGTGCCTGGCGCGCGATCGGCGAGGGCTCGGACGTCCTGGTCGTCGCGCCCACCGGCTCCGGCAAGACCCTGGCCGCCTTCCTCGCCGCCCTCGACCGGCTCGCCTCCACGCCCCCGCCCGCCGAGGCGAAGAAGCGCTGCCGGGTCCTCTATGTCTCCCCCCTCAAGGCGCTCGCGGTCGATGTGGAGCGCAATCTGCGCAGTCCGCTGACGGGCATCCGGCAGGAGTCCGTGCGCCTCGGCCTGCCCGAGCCCGAGGTGCGGGTCGGCATCCGGTCCGGGGACACCCCGCCCGCCGAGCGCCGCGCCCTGGTCAGCCGCCCGCCGGACATCCTGATCACCACCCCCGAGTCGCTGTTCCTGATGCTCACCTCCTCGGCCCGGGAGGCCCTGGAGGGCGTGGAGACCGTCGTCCTGGACGAGGTGCACGCGGTCGCGGGCACCAAGCGCGGCGCGCATCTGGCCGTCTCCCTGGAGCGGCTGGACGAGCTGCTGCCCCGCCCGGCCCGCCGGATCGGCCTGTCCGCCACGGTCCGCCCGGTGGACGAGGTGGCCCGCTATCTGTCTCCGCAGCGCCGGGTGGAGATCGTCCAGCCCGAGTCCGGCAAGGAGTTCGATCTCTCCGTGGTCGTGCCCGTGGAGGATCTGGGCGAGCTGGGCGGCTCCCCCGCCTCGGACGCCTCCGGGAAGCCCAGGGACAGCCCGTCGATCTGGCCGCACGTCGAGGAGCGCATCGCGGACCTCGTCCAGGCGCACCGCTCCACGATCGTCTTCGCGAACTCCCGCCGCCTCGCCGAGCGCCTGTGCAACCGGCTGAACGAGATCGCGTACGAGCGGGCCACAGGCGAACCCCTCCCGGAGGACGCGCCGCCCGCCGAGATCATGGCGCAGTCCGGGTCCGCGCAGGGCGCGCCGCCGCTGCTGGCCCGCGCCCACCACGGGTCGGTGTCGAAGGAGCAGCGGGCCCTGGTCGAGGAGGACCTGAAGGCGGGGCGACTGCCGGCGGTGGTGGCCACCTCCAGCCTGGAGCTGGGCATCGACATGGGCGCGGTCGATCTCGTGGTCCAGGTCGAGTCGCCGCCGTCGGTGGCCTCCGGTCTCCAGCGCGTCGGCCGCGCGGGCCATCAGGTGGGGGCGGTCTCCACCGGTGTGGTCTTCCCCAAGTACCGGGGTGATCTGGTGCAGGCGGCCGTGGTGACGGAGCGGATGCGCAGCGGGTCCATCGAGTCGTTGCGCATCCCGGCGAACCCGCTGGACGTGCTGGCCCAGCAGCTCGTCGCGATGACCTCGATGGACACCTGGCAGGCGGACGGTCTGCTGGCCCTGGTCCGCCGGGCCGCGCCCTTCGCCTCGCTGCCCGAGTCCGCGTTCACCGCCGTTCTCGACATGCTCGCCGGGCGCTATCCCTCGGACGCCTTCGCCGAGCTGCGCCCCCGGGTGGTGTGGGACCGGGTCGCGGGCACGGTCACCGGGCGGCCCGGAGCGCAGCGGCTCGCCGTCACCTCCGGCGGCACCATCCCCGACCGGGGCCTGTTCGGCGTCTTCCTCGCCGGCGCGGACCCGAAGAAGGGCGGCGGCCGGGTCGGCGAGCTGGACGAGGAGATGGTCTACGAGTCCCGCGTGGGCGACGTGTTCACGCTGGGCACCACCTCCTGGCGGATCGAGGACATCACCCGGGACCGGGTCCTGGTCTCCCCCGCCCCCGGGGTCCCCGGGCGGCTGCCGTTCTGGAAGGGCGACCAGCTCGGACGGCCGCTGGAGCTGGGCCGTGCGGTCGGCGCCTTCCTGCGGGAGGTCGGCGGCC
This sequence comes from Streptomyces sp. NPDC005805, assembly GCF_040630445.1. NCBI lineage: Bacteria > Bacillati > Actinomycetota > Actinomycetes > Kitasatosporales > Streptomycetaceae > Streptomyces > Streptomyces sp. NPDC005805. The sequence continues at coordinate 21,715 of NZ_JBEXXN010000062.1, read as the reverse complement.
TGTCACCGGAGGACGGCCGGCTGCGGCTGCTGGCGGCCGGTCTGGACGCCTGGGCGGCCGACAACGTCCTGGCCTATCTCGACGAGCAGCGCCGCGCCTGCGGTCATGTCCCCGACGACCGCACGATCCTGGTGGAGCGCTTCCGGGACGAGCTGGGCGACTGGCGGGTGGTGATCCACTCCCCGTTCGGCGCCCAGGTCCACGCCCCCTGGGCGCTGGCCCTCGGCGCCCGGCTCACCGAGCGGTACGGCATGGACGCCCAGGTCATGCACGCGGACGACGGCATCGTCCTCCGCCTGCCCGACGCCGACCTGATGGGCCTCGATCTGCTCGACCAGGAGCCGGCCGCCGCCGGGACCACCTGGGACGGCGAACAGGCCCCGGTCGGCGCGGCGGACGCCGTCTTCGACCAGGGCGAGATCGGGCAGATCGTCACCGACCAGGTCGGCGGCTCCGCCCTGTTCGCCTCCCGCTTCCGCGAGTGCGCCGCCCGCGCCCTGCTGCTGCCGCGCCGCAACCCCGGCAAGCGCACCCCGCTGTGGCAGCAGCGCCAGCGCGCCGCCCAACTCCTCCAGGTGGCGAGCGAGTTCGGGTCCTTCCCGATCGTGCTGGAGGCCGTCCGCGAATGCCTCCAGGACGTGTTCGACGTGCCGGGCCTCACCGAGCTGATGGGCGACATCGAGGCCCGCCGGGTCCGCCTGGTGGAGGTCACCACTCCGGAGCCCTCCCCCTTCGCCCGCTCCCTCCTCTTCGGTTATGTCGCCCAGTTCCTCTACGAGGGGGACTCCCCGCTGGCCGAGCGCCGCGCCGCCGCCCTCTCCCTCGACGCGGGCCTGCTGGCCGAGCTGCTGGGCCAGGCCGAGCTGCGCGAACTGCTCGACCCGGAGGTCCTGACCCAGCTGGAGCGGGAGCTCCAGTGGCTCACCGACGACCGGCGGGTCAAGGACGTGGAGGGGGTCGCGGACCTGCTGCGGGTCCTCGGCCCGCTCACCGACGCCGAACTGGCCGAGCGGGGCGCGCAGGAGGGGTGGGCGGCGGAGCTGGCCGCGGCCCGCCGCGCGATCCGGGTGCGCATCGCGGGCGAGGACCACTGGGCCGCGGTGGAGGACGCCGGGCGGCTGCGGGACGCCCTGGGCACGGCGCTGCCGGTCGGCGTCCCGGAGGCGTTCACCGAACCGGTGAAGGACCCGTTCGGCGATCTGCTGGCCCGGTTCGCCCGCACCCACGGCCCGTTCACCTCCTCCCAGGCGGCGGCCCGGTTCGGGCTGGGCACGGCCGTCACCGAGGGCGGCCTCCAGCGCCTCGCCGCCTCCGGCCGGGTGGTCCAGGGCGAGTTCCACCCCTCCGGCATCGGCCAGGAGTGGTGCGACGCGACGGTGCTGCGCCGGCTGCGCAGACGTTCGCTGGCCGCCCTGCGCCATGAACTGGAACCGGTCCCGCCCGCCGCGCTCGCCTCCTTCCTGCCGCAGTGGCAGCACCTGGGCGCGGGCCGGCTGCGCGGGATCGACGGGCTGGCCCGGGCGGTCGAGCAGCTCCAGGGGGCGGCCGTGCCCGCGTCCGCCCTGGAGAAGCTGGTCCTCCCCTCCCGGGTCCTGCACTACTCCCCCACCCTGCTCGACGAGTTGACGACCGCCGGCGAGGTGCTGTGGGCGGGCGCGGGAGCCCTGCCCGGCAAGGACGGCTGGGTCTCGCTCTACCACGCGGACGCGGCCCCGCTGCTGCTTCCCCCGCCCCACCCGCTGGAGCCGACGGCCCTGCACGAGTCGGTGCTGACCGCCCTGTCCGGCGGGTACGGCCTGTTCTTCCGTCAGATCGCCGACCAGGTCAGGGCCACCACCCACCCGGACGCCACCGATCCCCAACTGGCCGACGCCGTCTGGGACCTGGCCTGGTCCGGCCGGCTCACCAACGACACCCTGGCCCCGCTGCGCGCCTTCCTCGGCTCCGGGCGCACGGCCGGTGCCACGGCCCACCGCGCGCGGCGCACCGTGCCCCGCGGCCGGTACGGCGGCCTGGCCTCCGGCGGGCGGCCGGTCTCCCGGTCCGGGCCGCCGACCGTCGCCGGGCGCTGGTCCCTGCTGCCCCGGCCGGAGCCGGACGCCACCCACCGGGCGCACGCCCTGGCGCGCACCCTGCTGGACCGCCATGGCGTGGTCACCCGGGGGGCGGTGGCGGCCGAGGGAGTGGAGGGCGGCTTCTCCGCCGTGTACCGGGTGCTGTCCGCATTCGAGGACAGCGGGCAGGCCCGGCGCGGCTATGTCGTCGAGGGCCTGGGCGCGGCGCAGTTCGCGATGGACGGCGCGGTGGACCGGCTGCGCGCCGCGGCGACCGCGCGCGACCGGGGCGCCGACGCCCGCTCGGGCCCGACGGCCCTGGTACTGGCCGCCGCCGACCCGGCCAACGCGTACGGGGCCGCGCTGCCCTGGCCCGACCCTCCGGAGGGCGCCACCCACAAGCCGGGCCGCAAGGCGGGCTCCCTGGTGGTCCTGGTCGACGGCGAGCTGACGCTCTATATGGAGCGCGGCGGCAAGACCCTGCTCGCCTGGGCCCCGGAGCCGGACGCGCCCGCCCTGCTCGCGGCGGCGGAGGCCCTGGCAGCGGCGGCGAAGGAGGGCGCCCTCGGCACGATCACGGTGGAACGGACCAACGGCGAGCCCGCGCTCACCTCCCCCTGGGGCCGGACGCTGGAGGCGGCGGGCTTCCACGCCACCCCCCGCGGCCTGCGCCTGCGCGCCTGACCGCACCCGCGCAACCGCAGCCGCAGCCAGCACACCGCACCGCCCCCGTCGCGCATCATGGACGCATGCCCGAAGGAGACACCGTCTGGCTCGCCGCCCACCAGCTGCACGAGGCACTGGCCGGGCGGGTGCTGACCGTGTCCGACCTGCGTGTGCCCAGGCTCGCGACCGTCGATCTCACGGGCCGGCAGGTGCTGGACGTCACCCCGCGCGGCAAGCATCTCCTCACCCGCGTCGAGGGCGGACTCACCCTCCACTCCCATCTGCGGATGGACGGCTCGTGGCGGATCTTCCGGGCCGGCGAACGCTGGCGCGGCGGACCGGCCCACCAGATCCGCGCGGTCCTCGGCACGGCGGACCACTCCGCCGTGGGATACCGGCTCCCCGTGCTCGAACTCCTGCGGACGGGTGAGGAGAACCGGATCGTCGGCCATCTGGGCCCGGATCTCCTCGGCCCCGACTGGGACGTGGCGACCGCGGCGGCCAACCTCGCCGCCGATCCCTCGCGCCCCCTGCGCGAGGCCCTGCTCGACCAGCGCAATCTGGCCGGGATCGGCAATGTCTACGCCTGTGAGCTGGCCTTTCTGGCCAAGGCGTCCCCCTGGCTGCCGGTCGGCGAACTGCCCGAGGGCGTCCTCGCCCGGCTCGCGGCGACCGCGCACCGGCTCCTGGAGGCCAACAAGGCCACCCACGACCGGATCACGACCACCGGACGCGGTCCGGGGATGCCGCTGTACGTCTACGGGCGGCTCGGCCGGCCGTGCGCCCGCTGCGGCACGCTCGTCCGCAAACGGAATCTCGTGGAGAACGGAACCGAACGCCCCGTCTACTGGTGCCCGGGCTGCCAGCCCGGCCCCGGGCCGTCCCCCTGACCCACCCCGCCGCCGGCCCCGTTGATCCCGCCGCCCGCCCGGCTGCCGCCCGCCCCGCCGCCGGGTATGCCGCTCCGGCGGACCCCGTACCCGCGTATCCCGCCCCGCCCGCCCCGGCCGAACCGCCGTCTCCACCACCCCGGCACGCCCCGCCGGGCCCTGCGCGGCCCCGTCGCGTGCACCGGCAGCAGGCTCAGCCCCCAGCCGCTCGCCGCCATCGCCCCTTCGAGGACCCCGGCCTCCTCGGGCGCGAGGGCGAGACGCAGCACCGCCCACCACCAGAGCGCCCCCGCGACGGCCCCGATGACCGCGACGGGTATCAGGGCCGCTCCGCGTATCCCCATGCCGTACCTCCGGGTCCGTCCGCGTCGGGGTCGTCCCCGGCCTCACCGGGACGGGGCCCGCCTGCGCGGGCCCCGTCACCGGCCGCTCTCCGCCGTCCGCTCAGGCGGACTCGGCCTGGAACATCCAGGCGTGCTTCTCAAGGTCTGCGGTGAGCCCGATGAGGATGTCCTGGGTGATCGGGTCGGGCTTGTCGGTGGCCTCGATGCGCTCCCGCATCCGGCCGATGACCGCGCCGAGCGCGTCCACCATGGTCTTCACGACCTCGGTGTCCTTGATCCAGCCCTCGGGCACGGTCCCGATCGCGCTCTGCTTCGCCACCGTCGCGGCCCGCCCGTCGGGGGCGACCCCGATCGCGGACGAGCGCTCGGCGACCGTGTCGGAGTGCTGGCGCGCGGTGGCCACGACCTCGTCGAGCTGAAGGTGCACGGAGCGGAACCGGGGACCGACCACGTTCCAGTGGACCTGCTTGGCCACCAGGGCCAGGTCCACCAGGTCAACCAGCGCACCCTGGAGAGCGTTGCCGACCGTCTTGAGGTCGGTCTCGGACAGGGTGCTCTTCACGACAGACATGAATGTCCCTCCTCAGGGATCGCCGACTACACTCCACAGTCGCACAACTACTCACATAGCTCATGCGGGGGCGAATCATCCCGGAAACGACAACGGCCCCGGGTGGTACTCGCGTACCACCCGGGGCCGGGGCCAAACGTGCCGTGCAGTGCTCGCTGCGGATCAGGCGGCGACGACGTCGACCGCTTCCGCAGGCGCCTTGATCGTCACACGCTCGGTCGGCACACCTGCCACCGACGTCACGGAGACGGAGTTGAGCATCGGGCGCACCGGTGCGGGCACCGGCTCGGTGGCGGCGGCGGACGCGGCCAGTTCGGCCAGGGACAGCTCGTCGCTCACCTCCCGCATGAGCTCGGACATCCGTACGTCAAGCGCGTCGCAGATGGCGGAGAGCAGCTCGGAGGAAGCCTCCTTCTGCCCCCGCTCCACCTCGGAGAGATAGCCGAGTGAGACTCGGGCGGACGAGGAGACTTCGCGCAGAGTACGGCCCTGGCGCTGGCGCTGCCGACGCAGCACGTCACCCAGCAGGCGACGGAGCAGAATCATCGGTGGCTCCCTCCTCGGACCGCGTAGCCGCATCCTTCACGCCCCACCGTACCGCCTCGCGCCGCGGCCGTGCGGGGAGCGATGTCGTGTTCACTCAGGGCTGCAAACATCAAGTCCCCCCGTTCTGTTCCGTATCCTGTGCCCGCGCATTCCCGTGCAGTTCGCCGGAGAGCAGGGCGAGCACTCTCCGTACACTCTCCTTACGGATTTCCTCCCGGCCGCCGTTCAACCTCAGTACGGCGGTTTTTGCGGCCCCGGAAGGTCCCGATACGGCAACGTGCACGGTGCCCACCGGGTGCCCGTCCTGCGGTTCGGGGCCCGCGACACCGGTGGTGGCGATGCCCCAGTCGGCGCCGAGCCGACCGCGCACCCCGGCCGCCATCTGCGCGGCGACCTCGGCGTCCACGGCTCCCCGCTCGGCCAGCAGCGCCGCGTCCACGTCCAGCAGCTCGGCCTTGAGCGCGGTCGCGTACGCCGTCACCGAGCCGCGGAAGACGCGGGACGCCCCCGGCACATCGGTGAGCCGGGCGGCCACGAGACCGCCGGTCAGGGACTCCGCCACGGCGAGGGTCTGACCGCGCTCCGCGAGCAGCGCCAGCACCTCCGCCGCGGTGTCCCCGGACCCGGAGGCCGCCCCGGAGGTCACGGCCGGCGGTCCTCGGCGGTGGCGTCGACCGCCACCCGCGCGGCCAGCCCCTGGCGCCGCAGCACGATCGCCTGGCGGACGTAGTCGAGACCGGTCACCACGGTGAGCACGACGGCGACGGCCATCACCCAGAAGCGCAGCGTGGCCAGCGGCCCGGTCAGTGCCAGGACGTACATACCGACCGCGGTCCCCTGGGCGAGGGTCTTCATCTTGCCGCCGCGGCTGGCCGGGATGACACCGTGCCGGATCACCCAGAAGCGCATCAGCGTGATCCCGAGTTCCCGGAAGAGGATCACGGCCGTCACCCACCAGGGCAGGTCCCCGAGGGCGGAGAGGCAGATCAGGCCGGCCGCCATGATCGCCTTGTCGGCGATCGGGTCGGCGATCTTCCCGAAGTCGGTGACGAGGTTGTAGGTGCGCGCCAGATGCCCGTCGAAGATGTCGGTGATCATCGCGACGGCGAAGGCGGCCCAGGCCCAGGCCCGCCACGCCGGGTCGTAGCCGCCGTCCTGGAGGAGGAGGACCACGAAGGCCGGCACGAGGACCAGCCGGAGCATGGTGAGGATGTTGGCGATGTTCCACAGGCTGGCCTGGTTCACGGCCGCGGCCCCCAGCTTGCCGCCGGGCACCGGTCGGCCTGCGCCGCCCGCCGCGGACGCGGGCACTCCTGTCATCTGCCGGCCTCCTCGCCCAGGCACTCGGCCACCAGGTCGACGCCTTCGGCCGCGACGGCCTTCGCGGTCACCATCCGGCCGGGCACCAGGCCCTCGGGAGAGGTGAAGCGCACCTGGCCGTCGGTCTCGGGCGCCTGGTGGGCGGCCCGGCCGATCGCGCCGTCCTCCTCGTCGACGGACTCGACCAGGACCTCCAGGGTCTCCCCCAGGCGCTCCTCGGCGCGCTGGGCGGTCAGCTCCTCGGCGACCCGGGAGAGGTGGGACAGGCGCTCGGCGATCACGTCCGCGTCGAGCTTGTTCTCGTAGCCGAGGGCCTCGGTGCCCTCCTCGTCGCTGTAGCCGAAGACGCCGATGGCGTCGAGGCGGGCGGCGCCGAGGAAGCGTTCCAGCTCGGCGAAGTCGGCCTCGCTCTCGCCGGGGAAGCCGACGATGAAGTTGGAGCGCACACCGGCCTGCGGGGCCTTGCCGCGGATGGTCTCCAGCAGCTCCCAGAAGCGCTCGGTGTCCCCGAAGCGGCGCATGGCGCGCAGCACGCCGGGCGCGGAGTGCTGGAAGGACAGGTCGAAGTAGGGGACGACCTTCTCGGTGGAGGTGAGGACGTCGATCAGGCCGGGGCGCATCTCGGCGGGCTGGAGGTAGCTCACGCGGACGCGCTCGATGCCGTCGACCGCGGCCAGTTCCGGCAGCAGGGTCTCCAGCAGGCGGATGTCGCCGAGGTCCTTGCCGTAGGAGGTGTTGTTCTCCGAGACGAGCATGACCTCCTTCACACCCTGCTCGGCCAGCCAGCGGGTCTCGCCCAGCACATCGCTGGGGCGGCGGGAGATGAAGGAGCCGCGGAAGGATGGGATGGCGCAGAAGGTGCAGCGGCGGTCGCAGCCGGAGGCCAGCTTCACGGACGCGACGGGGCTGGAGCCGAGGCGGCGGCGCAGCGGGGCGCGCGGGCCGGACTCCGGGGCGAGGCCCTCGGGCAGGTCGGCCGGGGCGGGCGCGAGGTCGCCGTGGCCGGGCAGCGCGACCTCGGTGGCGCCCTGCCGCTCGACGGGGCTCAGGGGCAGCAGCAGGCGCCGGTCGCGCGGGGTGTGGGAGGCGTGGATGCCGCCGCTGAGGATGGTCTGGAGGCGGTCGGAGATATCGGCGTAGTCGTCGAAGCCGAGCACGCCGTCGGCCTCGGGCAGCGCCTCGGCGAGGTCCTTGCCGTAGCGCTCGGCCATGCAGCCGACGGCGACGACGGCCTGGGTGCGTCCGTGGTCCTTGAGGTCGTTCGCCTCCAGCAGGGCGTCGACCGAGTCCTTCTTCGCCGCTTCGACGAATCCGCAGGTGTTGACGACGGCCACGTCCGCGTCGGCGGCTTCCTCGACGAGGTCCCAGCCGTCCGCGGCCAGGCGGCCTGCCAGCTCCTCCGAGTCCACCTCGTTACGGGCACAGCCAAGAGTGACAAGGGCGACGGTACGGCGTTCGGGCATGGACTCAAGACTACTTCGTCCCGACCCGCCCCCTTGCCCCCAGGGGCCCGGGCAGCCGTGTGCCCGGCGCGGCGGGTGCCGGCCGGGCACGGAACAGGGTGTTCGCAGGGCCTTCGCCCGGGGCGGTGTCAGCCGGCCTCGGGGTCGCCCTTTGTGTACGAGAGGCGTTCGACGCCGCCCATCGCGAACTCGTCGTCGATCTTCTTGCCGTTGACGAAGAGCTCGATCGCGCCGGCGTTGCCGAGGATGAGATCGACGCGCTCGTCGTCCTGGAAGATCTTCGACTGCCCCTTGAACAGGGTGCCGTCGAAGAGCAGCTTGCCGTTGTGGGAGTGGGCGGAGATCCAGCTCTTGTCGTCGGTGACCGAGAGCTTGACCGTCACCTTGTCCTTGGGGACGGCGGCGATGGCGCTGTCGGACGGGTCGGGCTTGGGGTCGGCGGGCTTGACCGGCGCCTTGCTGGGCGTCGGCGTGGCCTCGGGCGCGGGACCGTCGGCCACCTCCCGGCCGCCGCCCTCGTCGTTGCCGCCGCTGACGAGGGTGAAGCCGGCGAAGCCGACCACCACGACGATGGCGGCGACCATGGCGGCGGTCCAGTTGGGCCGGCGGCGCTCGGGCCGGATGCGTTCGGCTTCGAACAGCGGTGCGGCCGGCGTCGGCGACGGGCGGCCGCCGTGCTCGGCGTCGAACTGCTCGACGAGGGGTTCGGGATCGAGTCCGACGGCCCTGGCGAGCATGCGGATGTGGCCCCGAGCGTACACGTCGCCGCCGCAGCGGGAGAAGTCGTCGTCCTCGATTCCGTGCACGAGGGGGATTCGCACGCGGGTGGAGGCGCTGACCTCTTCGACGGTCAGCCCGGCGCCGACACGCGCCTGCCGCAGGGCGTGGCCGATCGACGGCCGGTCGTCTTCGACAGAAGGCCGGTTGTCTTCGGGGGAGTTGCCGATGGACACGGGGGCGCCTTTCGAGCGTGAGCCACCTGCTGGAGGTTCAGTCTAGGGGTGGGGCGAAACGGTGGGGCAACCGGGCGGCGTAACTTTGTACGCCATCGGAATGGCCTTGTGACCAGCCGGTCCTCCCGGTGGCGCAACACCTTCTCGTCCCTCCGTCCAACTTGACGTACGGCGAGGGGAAACGGTTGCCCGCGTATCCCTTACGGGTGAGTCTCTCCGCGGATCACGGCGAGCACTCCATCCAGTTCGTCCGGTTTCACGAGCACGTCGCGGGCCTTGGAGCCCTCGCTGGGGCCCACGATGTTCCGTGACTCCATCAGGTCCATGAGTCTGCCCGCCTTCGCGAAGCCCACGCGCAGCTTCCGCTGGAGCATCGAGGTGGACCCGAACTGGGTGGAGACGACCAGCTCGGCCGCCTGGCACAGCAGGTCGAGGTCGTCGCCGATGTCCTCGTCGATCTCCTTCTTCTGCTTGGTGCCGACGACGACGTCCTCCCGGAAGACCGGCGCCATCTGGTCCTTGCAGTGCTGGACGACGGCCGCGACCTCGTCCTCGGTGACGAAGGCGCCCTGCATACGGGTGGGCTTGTTGGCGCCCATCGGCAGGAAGAGTCCGTCGCCCTTGCCGATGAGCTTCTCGGCGCCGGGCTGGTCGAGGATGACCCGGCTGTCGGCGAGGGAGGAGGTCGCGAACGCGAGCCGGGAGGGCACGTTGGCCTTGATGAGGCCGGTGACGACGTCGACGGAGGGGCGCTGGGTGGCCAGGACCAGGTGGATGCCGGCCGCGCGCGCGAGCTGGGTGATGCGCACGATGGCGTCCTCGACGTCCCGGGGCGCGACCATCATCAGGTCGGCCAGCTCGTCGACGATGACCAGCAGGTAGGGGTAGGGCTGGAGCTCGCGCTCGCTGCCCTCGGGCGGTGTGGCCTTGCCGTCCCGCACGGCCCGGTTGAAGTCGTCGATGTGCCGGTAGCCGAAGGCGGCGAGGTCGTCGTAGCGCAGGTCCATCTCGCGCACCACCCACTGGAGGGCCTCGGCGGCCCGCTTGGGGTTGGTGATGATCGGGGTGATCAGGTGCGGGATGCCCTCGTAGGCGGTCAGTTCGACGCGCTTGGGGTCGACGAGGACCATACGGACGTCCTCGGGGGTGGCCCGCATCATGATCGAGGTGATCAGGCAGTTGATGCAGGAGGACTTGCCGGAGCCGGTCGCGCCGGCGACCAGCATGTGCGGCATCTTCGCCAGGCTGTGCATCACGTAGCCGCCCTCGACGTCCTTGCCGAACGCGACCATCATCGGGTCGTCGTCCTCGGCGAGGCGCAGCACGTCCCCCAGGTTGACCATCTCGCGGTCGCTGTTGGGGATCTCGATGCCGACGGCGGACTTCCCCGGGATCGGGGAGATGATCCGCACGTCCGGGCTGGCGACCGCGTAGGCGATGTTCTTGGTCAGGGCGGTGATCTTCTCGACCTTGACCGCGGGGCCGAGCTCGACCTCGTAGCGGGTGACCGTCGGGCCTCGGGTGAAGCCGGTGACGGCCGCGTCGACCTTGAACTCGGTGAAGACGGTGGTGAGGGAGGTGACCACGGCGTCGTTGGCGGCGCTGCGGGTCTTGCCCGGGCCGCCGCGCTCCAGCAGGTCCAGGGAGGGCAGGGAGTAGGTGATGTCGCCGGAGAGCTGGAGCTGTTCGGCGCGCGGGGGCAGCGGCTGGGAGGAGTCCGGGGCGGGCTTGGTCAGGTCGGGGACGGCGCTGCCGCCCGGGGTCCGCTCCCCGGCGGCCGGGCGCTTCGCCGGCTCGCGGTCCCGCTCCTCCCGTTCCTCGGGCTCGCGTGCGGTGGGCACCGGGGAGGCGGCGCGCTGCCGGTCCGCGGTGACGTCACGGGTGAGGTCGGCGACGACCGGGGAGGGGGGCATGCCGTTGAGGACCGCGCCGTCGAGCGCGGCGGCCGCGGCGGCGGCGACATCGACCGGGTCCATGCCGTGGCCCGCGTCGGGCCGGGCGGAGGGGCGGCGCGGACGGCGGCGGCGCTCCAGGGCGTCCTGTTCGGCGCGGTCCGGGTCGTAGTCGGCGGGCCGGCCGCCGCGCGGGCGGCGGCCGGGGGCGGGCAGGGCCTCGCGCCACTGCTCCTCGTACCGCTCGTCGTCCGGCCCGTACTCCGCGCCCTCCTCGGGGAGCGGGTCGACCAGGCCGAGCCTGGTGCCGAGCTGGCGCAGGCGCTGCGGGATGGCGTTGACCGGGGTGGCGGTGACGACGAGCAGACCGAAGACGGTGAGCAGCACCAGCAGCGGGACGGCGAGGACCTCGCCCGTCATGAAGACCAGCGGCTGGGACGCGCCCCAGCCGATGAGCCCGCCCGCGTCCTGTATGGCCTTGGTGCCCTCGCCCCGGCCCGGGGAGCCGCAGGCGATGTGGACCTGGCCGAGGACGCCGATGACGAGCGCGGAGAGGCCGATGACGATGCGCCCGTTGGCCTCGGGCTTCTCGGGATAGAGGATCAGGCGCACGGCGACCGCGCCCAGCAGGATGGGCGCGAGGAGGTCAAGCCGTCCGAAGGCTCCGGTGACGAGCATCTCGACGAGGTCGCCGACCGGGCCCTTGAGGTTGGACCAGGTGCCCGCCGCCACGACGAGGGCGAGCCCGAGGAGGAGCAGGGCGAGCCCGTCCTTGCGGTGGGCCGGGTCAAGTCCCTTGGCGCCGCGCCCTATTCCGCGCAGCAGGGCGCCGACCGCGTGGGCGGCGCCGAGCCACACGGCCCGGACCAGGCGGTAGATGCCGTTGGTCGGGGAGGGCGCGGGCTTGGGCGGGGGCGCCTTGCGGGCCGCCGCCTTCTTCGCGGGCGACTTCTTGGCAGGGGGCTTCTTCGCGGGGGACGCCTTCTTGGCGGGCGCCTTCGCGGGTGCCGCCTTCTTCGCGGCACCGGTCGTCCGGCCGGCGCGCGGCTTCGCGGTGCCCGCCGTGCCCTGGGAACCCTTGCCGGACGTACGTGAGGCCATGGTGGTGAGGTTACCGGTGCGGGCCCCGAGGGACACGGGTGACCACGGCTTCACCCGAACGTGTCGCGCCCGTGGGGGCGGTGAACTGACGCACCTTCACGGGAGTTCACGCCCGTGAAGGTGCGCGGCCGACCACGGCGGTACGGGCCGGCCGCGCCGGGCGGCCGGGCTCAGCCCTGCGGCGGAAGGCTCGGCGCGCCGCCGCCCGTGCCGGGCTCCAGGGCGTCCAGGGCGCGGCGCAGGCCGGTCAGCTTGCGCTCCAGATGGGCGGCGGTGGCGACCGCCGCCGCGTCCGCCGAGTCGTCGTCGAGCTGCTTGGAGAGCGCCTCGGCCTGCTCCTCAACTGCCGCGAGGCGCGCGGACAGTTCCGCCAGCAAACCGGCGGGCTCCCGGCCGGCGCCGGTGTCCGCCTGGCCGCCGCCCTCCAGCTGGAGCCTCAGCAGGGCCGCCTGCTCCCGGAGTTGGCAGTTCTTCATGTAGAGGTCCACGAACACGGAGACCTTGGCCCGCAGCACCCACGGGTCGAAGGGCTTCGAGATGTAGTCCACCGCGCCCGCCGCGTAGCCGCGGAAGGTGTGGTGCGGGCCGTGGTTGATCGCCGTGAGGAAGATGATCGGGATGTCTCTGGTGCGCTCGCGCCGCTTGATGTGCGCGGCGGTCTCGAATCCGTCCATCCCCGGCATCTGGACGTCCAGCAGGATGACCGCGAAGTCGTCCGTCAACAGCGCCTTGAGCGCTTCCTCCCCTGACGATGCCCGCACCAGTGTCTGATCGAGCGCCGAGAGGATGGCCTCCAACGCCAGCAGATTCTCCGGCCGGTCATCGACCAGGAGGATCTTGGCTTTCTGCACCATGCCCCGTCCTCCTCGCCCCGGCATGGGGTCTCTCCAGCTCAGAGAGCCGGAGGACGCACCGGGCGCCGCCCCAGGGGACGACTCCCTTGCGTCGCCCGTCCTTGTGCCGGTCATGGTAGCCGCACCCCGCCCGTCGCCACACCCTGTCACCGTGATGTCACTGTGCACGTACCGAAAACGTGGGGGGAGACCGGATCGTTCCCCGCAATACCCTCCCCCACACGCATTCGGACAGACTCGATCACCATGAGGTATCACTTCATGCGAGAAGCGGTCACTTCACGGTCATCCACTGCTCCATGACAGACAGAAGATGATCGGGGTCGACCGGTTTCGTGACGTAGTCGGAGGCGCCCGACTCGATCGCCTTCTCCCGGTCCCCCTTCATCGCCTTCGCCGTCAGCGCGATGATCGGCAGCCCCGCGAACTGCGGCATCCGCCGGATCGCCGTCGTCGTCGCGTACCCGTCCATCTCCGGCATCATGATGTCCATCAGCACCACCGTGACGTCGTCGTGCTGCTCCAGGACCTCGATGCCCTCGCGCCCGTTCTCCGCGTACAGCACCGACAGGCCGTGCTGCTCCAGGACCGAGGTCAGCGCGAAGACATTGCGGATGTCGTCGTCCACGATGAGGACCTTCTCCCCGTCGAAGGCAAACACCCGGCGCCGCTCCGGCGCCTGCTCGGCCGAATCCGGCTCCCGCTGCGGCTCGCCGCTCTCCTGCCGCGCCGGCTCCGCCGCCTCCAGGGCCTTGCGGCGGCGCCGGAACAGCGCGGCCGGACCCGGCGCCGCCGGCTGCCGGCGGGCGGGGGCGCCCGCCGCCGCGTCCTCGGCCGCGTCCCGGGCGCCGTCCTCCTCCGCCGGCAGCTCCGCCCCGGTCCCCGGCGCGGGCTGCGGGTAGCCCTGCGGCGGCAGCTCACCGGCGTGCAGCGGCAGATAGAGCGTGAACGTCGAGCCGCGGCCCGGCTCGCTCGCCGCGTGGATCTCACCGCCCAGCAGCCGCGCGATCTCCCGGCTGATGGACAGCCCGAGCCCGGTGCCGCCGTACTTGCGGCTCGTGGTGCCGTCCGCCTGCTTGAACGCCTCGAAGATCACCCGCATCTTGCCCGCCGCGATCCCGATACCGGTGTCCGTCACCGAGAACGCGATCAGGTCGGCGTCCGCCTCCTGGAGGGAACCCGCCTCCAGCAACTGCTCCCGGATCGACTGTGGCACATCCGCGCCCGCCGGCCGGATCACCAGCTCCACCGCACCGCTGTCGGTGAACTTCACCGCGTTCGACAGCAGGTTCCGCAGCACCTGGAGGAGCCGCTGCTCGTCCGTGTGCAGGGTGGCCGGCAGCTCCGGGGAGACCCGCACCGAGAAGTCGAGCCCCTTCTCCGCGGTCAGCGGCCGGAACGTCGCCTCCACATAGTCCACCAGCTGCACCAGCGCGATCCGGGTCGGACTCACGTCCATCTTGCCCGCCTCGACCTTCGACAGGTCGAGGATGTCGTTGATGAGCTGGAGCAGGTCGGAACCCGCGCCGTGGATCGTCTCGGCGAACTCCACCTGCTTCGGCGAGAGGTTGGTGTCCGGGTTGTCCGCCAGCAACTTGGCCAGAATCAGCAGGGAGTTCAGCGGCGTCCGCAGCTCGTGCGACATGTTCGCCAGGAACTCCGACTTGTAGCGCATGGAGACCGCGAGCTGCTCCGCCCGCTCCTCCAGGACCTGCCGGGCCTCCTCGATCTCGGTGTTCTTCACCTCGATGTCGCGGTTCTGCTGCGCCAGCAGCTCGGCCTTGTCCTCCAGCTCCGCGTTGGACGACTGGAGCGCCTTCTGCCGGTTCTCCAGCTCCGCCGACCGCTCCCGCAGCTGCTCGGTCAGCTCCTGCGACTGCTTCAGCAGCACCTCGGTCTTGGTGTTCACACTGATCGTGTTGACGCTCGTGGCGATCATCTCGGCGATCTGGTTGAGGAAGTCCCGCTGGATCTGCGTGAACGGCTGGAACGAGGCCAGCTCGATCACCCCGAGGACCTTCCCCTCGAAGAGCACCGGCAGCACGATCACATACGCCGGCGGCGCCTCCCCCAGCCCCGAGGAGATCTTCAGATAACCCGGCGGCACATTGACCTGGATGGTCCGCTTCTCCTCGGCCGCCGTCCCGATCAGGGTCTCCCCCGGCCGGAACGAGGTGGGCATCAGCCCCGCCGAGTAGCCGTAACTGCCCCGCATGATCAGCTCGTACGACTCCCCGCCCGAGGACACGTCCGAGCTGCTGCCCGTCGGCATCGCCAGGAAGAACGCGCCGTGCTGCGCGGAGACCACCGGCGTCAGCTCGCTCATGATCAGCGAGGCGACGTCGTCGAGGTCCCGGCGGCCCTGCATCAGACCGGAGATCCGGGCCAGGTTGCCCTTCAGCCAGTCCTGCTCCTCGTTGGCGAGGGTGGTGTCGCGCAGGTTCGCGATCATGGTGTTGATGTTGTCCTGGAGGACCTGGATCTCGCCGGCCGCGTCCACGTCGACCTTCAGGTTGAGATCGCCGCGGGTCACCGCCGTGGCCACGGCCGCGATGGCGCGCACCTGCCGGGTCAGGTTCCCGGCCATCTCGTTCACCGACTCGGTCAGGTCCCGCCAGGTGCCGTCCACGTCACGCACCCGCGCCTGGCCGCCGAGCTGCCCGTCGGTGCCCACCTCACGGGCGACCCGGGTGACCTCCTCCGCGAAGGAGGAGAGCTGGTCGACCATGGTGTTGATGGTGGTCTTCAGCTCCAGGATCTCGCCCCGGGCGTCGATGTCGATCTTGCGGGTCAGGTCGCCCTTCGCGATGGCCGTGGTGACCGTCGCGATCTGCCGCACCTGCCCGGTCAGGTTGGACGCCATCGAGTTCACCGACTCGGTCAGGTCCTTCCACGTCCCCGACACGCCCGGGACGTGCGCCTGACCGCCCAGGCGGCCGTCGGTGCCCACCTCGCGCGCCACCCGGGTCACCTCGTCGGCGAACGAGGACAGCGTGCGCACCATGGTGTTCACCGTGTCCGCCAGCTCCGCGACCTCGCCGCGCGCCTCCACGGTCACCGTCTTCGACAGATCGCCGTTGGCCACCGCGGACGACACCCGGGCGATGTTCCGCACCTGGTTCGTCAGGTTGTTGGCCATCAGATTGACGTTGTCGCTCAGGTCCTTCCAGATGCCGGTCACCCCGCGCACCCGCGCCTGGCCGCCCAGCACACCCTCGGTGCCCACCTCGCGGGCCACCCGGGTCACCTCGTCGGCGAAGTCGGAGAGCTGGTCGACCATCGTGTTGACGGTCGTCACCAGCTCCAGGATCTCGCCCTTGGCGTCGACGGTGATCTTCTTCGACAGGTCGCCCTTGGCGACCGCGGTGGTGACCTCGGCGATGTTGCGCACCTGACTGGTCAGGTTGTTCGCCATGAAGTTCACCGACTGGGTGAGGTCCTTCCAGGTGCCCGAGACCCCCTGGACCTCCGCCTGACCGCCGAGGATGCCCTCGGTGCCCACCTCGCGCGCCACCCGGGTCACCTGCTCCGCGAAGTTCGAGAGCTGGTCGACCATGGTGTTCAGGGTGTTCTTGAGCTCCAGGATCTCGCCCCGGGCGTCCACGTCGATCTTCTGCGACAGATCACCGCGCGCGACCGCCGTGGCGACCTGCGCGATATTGCGCACCTGGCCGGTGAGGTTCTCGGCCATGCCGTTCACCGAGTCCGTCAGATCACGCCACACACCGGCGACGCCCGGCACCTGCGCCTGACCGCCGAGGCGGCCGTCCGTGCCCACCTCGCGGGCCACCCGGGTCACCTGCTCGGCGAACGCGGAGAGCTGGTCCACCATCGTGTTGATGGTGTTCTTCAGCTCCAGGATCTCCCCGCGCGCGTCCACGTCGATCTTCTGCGACAGATCACCGCGCGCCACGGCCGTCGTCACCTGCGCGATCTGGCGCACCTGCGAGGTCAGGTTCCCGGCCATGAAGTTGACGGAGTCCGTCAGCTCCTTCCAGGTGCCGCTGACGCCGTCCACGCGCGCCTGACCGCCGAGGCGGCCCTCCGTGCCCACGTCCCGCGCCATCCGCGTGACCTGGTCGGCGAAGTTGGAGAGCTGCGCCACCATCGTGTTGACGGTGTTCTTCAGCTCCAGCATCTCGCCCGCGACGTCGACCGTGACCTTCTGCGACAGATCACCGTTCGCCACCGCCGTCGTCACCTGCGCGATGTCCCGCACCTGACCCGTCAGGTTCCGGAACGCCGTGTTCACCGAGTCCGTGAGGTCCTTCCAGGTACCCGCGGCGCCCGGCACCTCGGCCTGGCCACCGAGGCGGCCCTCGACGCCGACCTCCCGCGCCACGCGGGTCACCTCGGAACCGAAGGACTGGAGCTGGTCCACCATCGTGTTGACGGTGTTCTTCAGCTCCAGCATCTCGCCCGCGACGTCGACGGTGACCTTCTGCGACAGATCACCGTTCGCCACCGCCGTCGTCACCTGCGCGATGTCCCGCACCTGACCCGTCAGGTTCCGGAACGCCGTGTTCACCGAATCGGTGAGGTCCTTCCAGGTGCCGGCGGCGCCCGGCACCTGGGCCTGGCCACCGAGCAGACCCTCGGCACCGACCTCGCTCGCGACCCGCGTCACCTCGTCGGCGAAGGTGCGCAGCGTCTCGGTCATCTGGTTGATCGTCTCGGCGAGCTGGGCGACCTCGCCGCGCGCACTCACCGTCACCTTCTGCGACAGATCGCCGTTGGCGACCGCCGTCGTCACCTCGGCGATGCCACGCACCTGGGAAGTGAGATTTCCGGCCATCGTGTTGACGGAGTCGGTCAGGTCCTTCCACACCCCGGCGACCCCGGGCACGGTCGCCTGACCACCCAGCTCACCCTCGGTGCCGACCTCACGCGCCACCCGGGTCACCTCGGAGGAGAAGGACTGGAGCTGCTCCACCATCGTGTTGACGGTGTTCTTCAGCTCCAGCATCTCGCCGGCGACATGGACGGTGACCTTCTGCGACAGATCGCCCTTGGCCACCGCCGTGGTCACCAGCGCGATGTCCCGCACCTGCGCGGTCAGCCGGTGCGCCATGGTGTTGACCGAGTCGGTGAGGTCCTTCCACGACCCGGACATGCCCCGCACCTGCGCCTGGCCGCCGAGCTTGCCCTCGGTGCCCACCTCCAGGGCGACGCGTGTCACCTCGTCGGTGAACGCGGAGAGCTGGTCCACCAGGCTGTTCACGGTCCGCGCGACCTTCAGGAACTCGCCGCGCAGCGGACGCACCGTGCCGTCCTGCGGGTCCGTGGAGTGCGAACGCAGCTCCATCCGCTGCTCCAGGTCGCCCTCGGCGACCGCGGACAGCACCCGCCCGACCTCGGACACCGGCCGGGCCAGATCGTCGACCAGCTCGTTCGCGGCGTCGACGGCGGCCGCCCAGGAGCCCTCGCAGGCACCGGTCTCCAGCCGTTCCGTGAGCTTTCCCTCACGGCCGACGACTCTGCGGACGCGGGCGATCTCCCCTGTCAGATGGAGATTGCGGTCCGCGACCTCGTTGTAGACCGCGGCGATCTCGGCCATGACGCCGTCGCCCGACACCGTCAGACGACGCCGGAAGTTGCCGTCCCGCATCGTCACCAGGGCTGCCAGCAAGCGGTTCAGGGCCGCCGTGTCGACCTCGGTCGTCCCACTGCTCCGGGAACGACCGCCTTTCGCACGCGTGTCCTTGGCCCGCGCCGTCGCGCCAGACTCCACCGTGTCCCTCCCGCAGGGGTTGACCGTACTGCCTGGGCTGTCTCAGGAAGCCTGCCCAGTGTTTCACCATGCCGGAACCAGGCCATAACAGTTCGGCAGCTTCGCATAGCGTCCCCACACCCACAGGGCGGAAACAGCCACAACCGGCATCCGCTCGGACAGCGAAGGTAAGTAACCTGGCATCCGGCTGTCCAACCGCCCCGGTCCGCCCGGCAGGGGCGGAATGATGCGCTCACACCACCGGGCACGGGGAGGAACCAGCCGATCATGGCAGAGCCGGGCGTCGAGACGCGTACGAGGAGTTCTGTGATCACCGCGCGGGCGGCCGCCACCTTCGATCCGGTCGGGCGGTCCGTCGCGACCGCCCGGGCCTTCGTCCGCGACACCCTCCAGGGCTGGGGGTTCGCCGATGTGGTCGACGACGCGGTGGTCCTCACCAGCGAACTGGTCACCAACGCCGTCATCCACGCGGGGACCGCGGCCGATGTGCTCTGCCTGCGCAGCGAGGACGGCGTCCGCGTCGAGGTCGGCGACCGCTACCCCGAGCGCGAGATCCCCATCCAGGGCACCGGCAGCCCCCTGGGCAGCCTCGACCGCGAGAACGGCCGGGGACTGCTGCTCTGCGCCGCCCTCGCCTCCCGCTGGGGCGTCGAGTACACCCCCACCCACAAGCAGGTCTGGTTCCAGCTCGACCTCCCCCAGCGCAGCGTGGGCACCCGCTCCGCCGGCCCGGCGCTGCCCACCTCGATGCTCCCGGTCGCCGAGGAACGCGTCCGCGTCGCCGTCGCCCAGATCGACCGCACCGGCACCATCTCCGTGTGGAACGAGGACGCCGAGCACCTCTTCGGCTACCCGGCCGACCAGGTCCTCGGCAAGCCCCTCACCGACTTCGCCGCCTGGCCGCACACCCCCGGCACCGGCACCGGTATCGCCGAGGCGCTCCAGCTCTCCCGCTGGGAGGGCAGCTACGGCATCCGCGGCGCCGACGGCCGGGTGATCCCCGTCTACGCCTCCCACCTGCGCGTACGCGACACCAACGGCGAGCCCTCGACCGTCTGCCTGCTGGTGCGGGACGACGAGCGGGCCGTCCTCCAGACCCCGCAGCGCAACGCGGCCACGGACGCCGGGGCCGACCACCGCTCCAGCGACCCGTTCGAGGTCTTCATCGGCTCACCGGCCCCCGACGACCTGGACGGCCTCCTCCAGCGCACCGTGGAACGCGCCCGCGACATGCTCGACGGCGACGCCGCCTTCCTGCTCCTCGCCACCGACGACGAAACCGAGCTGGAGGTCCGCGCCACCACGGGGCTGCCCTCGGCCCGCCAGCGCTTCGCCCGCGTCCCCGTCGAGGCCGGCACCGGACGGTACGGCTCCGCCCGGATGCCCGCGGTCCACGAGGACCTGACGGCCGTGCCGGGGGCCGTGCCCCTGCTCAGCTCGACCGGAATGCGCTCGGTCGTGACCGTCCCGCTGAAGGTCGAGGGGCGTCTCACCGGCTCCCTCGGCGTCGCCGCCGAGTCCGCGGGCCGCTACTCGAACGAGGAGGCCCTGCGCCTCCAGTTCGCCGCGGACCGCATCGCGCTCGCGGTGGAGTCGGCCCGCCTGGGCGAGCTGGAGCGGCTGCGCCGCGGGTCCCTCTCCTTCCTGGTGGAGGCGTCCGACCTGCTGGCCGGCACCCTCGACCGGGACCAGACCCTGGCGCTGATGGCCCAGATGACGGTCCCAACCCTCGCCACCTGGTGCGCGGTCTACACGATCGCCGACCAGGCCTCGGAGCCGTACCTCTCCTACGTCCTGCACGAGGACGAGGAGCGCATCGACGACCTCAAGGCCCTGCTCTCCCGGATCGACCCGCCGGAGCCGATCGCGGCCCCGGGCGCCCGGGTGTGGAACGCGCCGGCCGAGGCGGGCCAGCGCGCGGCGCTGCTGGCCTCGAAGCGGGAACTGGGCCTCGGCGCGCTCCCGCCGGTCTCCTCGGGCATCGGGGCGACGCAGGCGACCGCGGCGGCGGTCGGCGGGGAGACGGTGGTCCTGCCGCTCGTCGCCCGCAACCGGGTCATCGGCATGCTGACCCTCGGCAAGCCCTCCGACTACCACTTCCGCCAGGAGATCCTGGAACTGGCCGAAGACCTCTCGCGCCGTGCCGCCCTGGCCCTGGACAACGCCCGGCTGTACTCGGAGCGCGTGTCCATCAGCCAGTCCCTCCAGCGCAGCCTGCTGCCCCCGGAGCTGCCGCAGATCCCGGGCGTCGAGGTCGAGGTCTTCTACCGGGCCGCCGGCGAGGGCAACGAGGTCGGCGGCGACTTCTACGACCTGTTCCCCATCCGCGACGGCGCCTACGGCTTCGCCATCGGCGACGTCTGCGGCACGGGCCCGGAGGCCGCGGCGGTCACCGGCCTCGCCCGCCACGCACTGCGGCTGCTCGCCCGCGAGGGCTTCACCGGCCCGGCGGTCCTGGAACGCCTGAACGCGGCCATCCTCGACGAGGGCGCGCGCAGCCGCTTCCTGACTCTCCTGTACGGGGAGATGTGGCCGCAGGCCGACGGCAGCGCGGTCCTGAAGGTCGTCTGCGCGGGGCACCCCCTGCCCCTGCGCCTCCGCCAGGACGGCACGGTCGAACCGGCGGCTGAACCACAGCCCCTGCTGGGCGTGATGGACGACCTGGAGCTCTACGAGCAGGTCGTGACCCTCGACCCGGGCGACGTCCTGCTGTGCGTGACGGACGGCGTGACGGAACGCCGTGAGGGCACGCGGATGCTGGGTGACGACGGCCTCACCGACGTGCTGACCACGTGCACGGGCCTGACGGCGGGAGCGGTCGCCGCGCGCGTCCTGCGGGCGGTGGAGCGCTTCGCGGCGGAGCCGGCCTCGGACGACATGGCGATCCTGGCGATGCGCGTCCACGAGCCGCACAAGGAGTCCCTGCCGGGCTCGTCCTGAGCCAGCTCATGAAAAAATCCCTCCCGCCGAAAGGCGGGAGGGATTTTCTTGGTTGAGCCCCCAAACGGAATCGAACCGTTGACCTTCTCCTTACCATGGAGACGCTCTACCGACTGAGCTATAGGGGCCTGTTGACCTCGGGTGTTCCCCGCGGCAACGAGATGAAGCATAGCCCATGTGTGCGGGCTGTTCCAAACCGATGCGGGATGGATGAGGGCCTCTGAGGGGGCGTCATGAGGGGTGCCCTCAGCGGGGATTGGCCGCCGGCCCGGAAATGCAGAAAGGCCCCGGAACTGTGTTCCGGGGCCTTCTGACAAAAATTGTTCGGCGGTGTCCTACTCTCCCACAGGGTCCCCCCTGCAGTACCATCGGCGCTGAAAGGCTTAGCTT
>NZ_JBEXXN010000061.1:0-45955 GCF_040630445.1 Streptomyces sp. NPDC005805 | reverse complement strand
GGGCACAGCCCGGGGGGGGGCGGGGGGGGGCGGTATCGCCCCGGGGGGGGGGGGGGCCCGCCACCCCCCCGGCCGCCCCCGCCGTCCTGCCGGCCCCCCCGCCGCCCTGTACTGACGCTCCGTCAATCCGTGGGCAGATCACCGGACATGGCCGCCGCGAGCCGCAGGTGCGGGGCCGCCTCGTCCGGGCGGCCCTGGCGCTCCAGGGTGCGGCCCAGCATCAGCCGCGCGTACTGCTCCACCGGGTCGCGCTCCAGCACGGCGCGCAGTTCGGCCTCCGCCCTGCCCAGCCGCGCGGAGTGGTAGTACGCCCGGGCCAGCAGCAGGCGCGGGGCGATCTGCTCGGGGGACTCGGCGACGAGACCGGTCAGGATGCGGGCGGCCGTGACGTACTCCCTGGCGTCGAAGAACATCCCCGCCCGGTCCCAGCGCTCGGCCGGCGTCCCGAACTCGAAGTAGGTCTCACTCACCGCTGCTCCTTCCCGCGTCTTCCCCTGTGGCTCCTGTGGCCCTACGGACCTGCCAACACCGGCGGCGCGCCGCGCATTCCGCCACCCCTCGGGCCCGCCGCGTCACCCCCACCGGGCCCGGCGGACAACTAGGTTGTGCGGCATGAGCAATCTCGATCGCCAGGCCACTCCCTCCGTCTGCGGCGGCCGCGGTTTCGTCGTCGCCGAGCCCGTGCGCGAGCTGCTGAGCCCCCGGCGGGTCCTGCTCGGCGAGTCCACCGAGGTCCGCCGGCTCCTGCCCAACCTGGGCCGGCGCATGGTGGGCGCGTGGGCGTTCGTCGACCACTACGGGCCCGACGACATCGCCGACGAGCCCGGTATGCAGGTCCCGCCCCACCCGCACATGGGACTCCAGACGGTGAGCTGGCTGCACGAGGGCGAGGTCCTGCACCGCGACAGCACGGGGTCGCTGGCGACGATCCGCCCCCGGGAGCTGGGCCTGATGACCTCCGGCCGGGCGATCAGCCACTCCGAGGAGAGCCCGCGCCCGCACGCCCGCCACCTGCACGGCGCCCAGCTGTGGGTCGCCCTGCCCGACGCCCACCGCGAGGTCGAACCCCACTTCCGGCACCACACCGACCTGCCCCGCGTCACCGCGCCCGGGCTGACCGCCACCGTGATCCTCGGCTCGCTCGACGGCGCCACCTCGCCGGGCACCGCGTACACCCCCATCGTCGGCGCGGACCTCGCCCTCTCGGCGGGCGCGGAGGCCCGCCTGCCGCTGGACCCCGACTTCGAGTACGCGGTCCTCGCGATGTCCGGCGAGGCCCACGTCGACGGCGTCCCCGTCCTCCCGGGCTCCATGCTCTACCTCGGCTGCGGCCGCACCGAACTCCCCCTGCGCGCCGCCTCGGACGCGGGCCTGATGCTGCTGGGCGGCGAGCCGTTCGAGGAGGAGATCGTCATGTGGTGGAACTTCATCGGCCGCAGCCACGAGGAGGTCGAACGCGCCCGCGAGGACTGGACGCACGGCTCCCGCTTCGGCGAGGTCCACGGCTACGCCGGCGACCGCCTCCCGGCCCCGGAACTCCCGCCGGTGGCGCTGAAGCCGCGGGGGCGGGTGCGGTGACCGGGCGTTCTGCGGCGGCCGCGGGGCCTCAGGAGCCACCGGCGGTGATCTCCGCGCAGCGGGTCACGACCCGGGCGAGGTCCCCGGTCTCGTCGAGCAGGCGCCGCTGGGCCCGGGCTCCGTTGCCGTCGGCGAGGAGACGGGTGATGCCCTCACGGACCAGGTCCTCGTCGCCGTGGTCCGCCAGGGACTCGCGTACATGCCGGTACAGGGCGTCGACGGCGTCCGCGGCCGAGGTCTCGCGCAGGGTCTCCGGGTGCAGCAGGGGGCCGTCCAGGCCCGAGCGGCCCGCGCGCCAGGAGGCCAGGCGGAGCAGGCCGCTACCGACGCGGGCCGGCGGCATGCCGTCCTGCCAGTCGCGGGCCGCGGTGTCGACCAGGCCGCGTGCGAGGGCGGCCAGCAGGACCGGGGCGCCGGGGTCGAGGCACACGTCGGCGACGCGGATCTCGACGGTGGGGAAGGCGGCGGAGAGCCGGGCGTCGAAGTAGATCATGCCCTTGTCGCGCAGCACACCGGTCTCCACCATCGCGGCGACCTGTTCGTGGTAGCGGTCGGCGGAGCCGAAGACGTCGACCGGCCCGGCGGACGGCCACCGGTTCCACACCCTGCTGCGGTAGCTGCCGTACTCCGTGTCCTGCCCCTGCCAGAAGGGGGAGTTGGCGCTCATGGCGGTGAGGACCGGCAGCCAGGGGCGGATGCGGTCCAGGACGGCCACCCCCTCCTCGTCGCTGTCCACCGACACATGGACGTGGCAGCCGCAGGTGAGCTGCTCCTGAGCGGTCAGACCGAACTGCTCGCCCATCCACTGGTACCGGGTGCCGGTGTTCAGGGACGGCTCGACCGCCAGCGGTGAGGTGGCGAGCGCCGCCACCACGGCCCCGGCGGACTCGGCGTGCCGGGCCGCCTCGGCGCGGCAGCGGACGATCTCCTCCCGCAGTCGGCCCATCTCCGTCACCGGCTCCGTGGCGAACTCCAGCTGCTCCTTGTGCAGTTCCGTCTCGAACGGGTGGTCCGCGTCGCCCGCGTCGGTGTGCTCGGCGTGCCGGTCGGCGGCGGCGAGGATCGAACCGGAGACGGCCATCGGCGCCCCACTGCCCGGGTCCACCAGCAGAAGTTCCTCTTCCACGCCCACGCTGCGCATGCCACCGTCCCTTTGCTCGGCTTCCCCCGGCCTCATGGCGGTGTACCCACCGTGCCCCGTCCTGAGGACGGCACACCTGTCCTCCGGCACACCTCCACCCGCGCGGCGGCGTCCTGGCCGGCGAGGGACTGGCCGGGGAGGGACTGGCCGACCGGCGCACCCGGGCGGGGCTCATGCGGGGCGGGTAAGCGGGGTCCACCAATGAGGCCGCACATGACCGTGACCGAACTGCCCGCCCATGAGGGGACGCCCGCCGAGGAGAGAGACGACGGCGCGGCGATCGTCGGGACGGTCATGTTCTGGTTCGGGACCCCGGGACGTCGAAACGGCGTCGAAACGGCGTCGAAACGGCGCCGGAGTGGCGTCAGAATTCCGTCAAGGAGGCGTTCGGGAAGCGTCAGCGTCGCGATGGCCCGGCCCGTGCCGGGTAGTTTGCGCGCATGCTCTCGATCTGGCGCCCCGACCGAGCTGTCCGGCGATCGGTCGTCGTCCTCATTCTGGTGTCCGCCGTACTCGTCGGCGCGGGTACCGTGCTCGACAACTGGCTACTGCTGAGTATCGGCGTCTGGGCGCTCATCTCCGGCGTCGCGGTCGAACTGGTCTACCGCCCCTGACCCGCCCCGGCCGGTGTGCAGCAGGTGCTGCCGGGGCCGCAGCCGCACCCCCCGGCGGCGTTCTCCGTGGCTTCCGGGACGGGGATCGCGCAGCAGTTCTTGCCGCGCCAGGCGTCCCGGCCCTCCTTGACCGCGATCGCGGCGATCACCAGGGCGGCGAACGGGTCGGCCCAGGACCAGCCGAGCAGGGAGTTGAGGAGCAGGCCGACGAGGAGGACGGCGGACAGGTAGGTGCAGAGCAGGGTCTGCCGGGAGTCCGCGACCGCGGAGGCGGAGCCCAGTTCCCGGCCGGCCCGGCGCTGGGCCGCCGACAGGAACGGCATCACCGCGAGGGAGAGCGCGGCGAGCACGATGCCCGGGGTGGAGTGCTGCGCCTCGCCCGCGCCGGTCAGCGCACGCACGGAGTCGACGGTGACATAGGCGGCGAGGGCGAAGAAGGAGACGGCGATCACGCGCAGCGCCGTCTTCTCCCGCGCCTGCCGCACGGCGTGGTCGGAGGCGGAGAACTGCCAGGCGACGGCCGTGGCGGAGGAGACCTCGATGACCGAGTCGAGGCCGAAGCCGATCAGGGCGGTGGAGGAGGCCAGCGTCCCGGCGGTGATCGCGACGACCGCCTCGATCACGTTGTAGACGATGGTCGCCGCGACCAGGAGCCGTATACGCCGGGTGAGTCGCGCCCGCCGGTCGGGCGCGGGTTCGAGGGTGGGCGGTGTGGTCATCAGCAGCAGTCCTTGGCGTCCGCGTCGGGGCAGGTGCGGTCGTTGGCGACGGCGAGGACCGCACCGCGCAGATCGTCCAGGGCGTGTCCGAGCCGGGCGTCCGCCAGTTCGTACCGCACCCGGCGGCCCTCGGGGACGGCGACGACCAGGCCGCAGTCGCGCAGACAGGCGAGGTGGTTCGAGAGCCGGGTGCGGGAGATGTCCAGACGGTCGGCCAGGTCGGCCGGGTGGGCCGGGGCCTGACGGAGGGCCAGGAGGATACGGCAGCGGATCGGATCGGCGAGCGCGCGGCCGAACCGGGACAGCGCGTCGATGTCGATGTCGGTGGCGAGAGGGAGCATAGCCGCGACAGTACACGACACCCTGAATTCAGGAAATGGTGAACCGAAGGGTGGGAGTCCCGGCTCGGGGCGGCCCGGTCATGCGCCGCAGGCCGGCGCCGAGGTGGTGGTGCCGAGCTGGATCACGGCGGGCGCGGGCGCGCAGCAGCCGCCGCCGTCCGTCGCGGTCTCGTCGGTGGCGGCGGACTCGTCGAAGAGACCGGCGCCGCCGCACACCCCGGTCTCCGGAAGGACGAGTTCGACGCGCCCGGCGGACTCGTGGTCGCCGGCGATGGCGGCGACCACGGAGCGGACCTGCTCGTAGCCGGTCAGCGCGAGGAAGGTCGGGGCGCGGCCGTAGGACTTCATCCCGACCAGGTAGAGGCCCTGCTCCTGGTGGGAGAGCTCCTTGGCGCCGTGCGGGCGGACGGTGCCGCAGGAGTGCTGGTTCGGGTCGATCAGCGGGGCGAGCGCCACCGGTGCCTGGAGGCGCTCGTCGACGCCGAGACGGAGCTCGCCGAGGAAGGACAGGTCCGGGCGGAAGCCGGTGAGGACGATGACCTCGTCGACCGGGTCGAGACGCCGGCCGTCCTCGGCGACCAGGGTGAGGCGGCCGTCGGTGCCGCGTTCGACGGCGCCGGTGCGGAAGCCGGTGACGGCATCCGCGTGGCCCTGGTCGACGGCGGCCTTGGCGGCGAGGCCGAGCGCGCCGCGGGCGGGGAGCCGGTCGGCGGTGCCGCCGCCGAAGGTGGAGCCGGAGATGCCCCGGCGCAGGATCCAGGTGGCGTGCGTGCCGGTGCCGTTCGCGGACCTGGCCAGGTCGGCGAGGCCGGCGAGGGCGGTGAAGGCGGAGGCGCCGGAGCCGATCACGGCGGTGCGCCTGCCGGCGTAACGGGCCCGTACGGCCGGGTCGTTCAGGTCGGGGACCCGGTAGGAGATCCGCTCGGCCGCCGCGCGCTCGCCGGGAGCGGGGAGGCCGTCGCCCCCGGCCGGGCCCGGGGCGGCCCAGGTACCGGAGGCGTCGATGACGGCGCGGGCCAGGATCCGCTCCTCGCGCCCGTCGCCGTGGGTGGCATGGACGGTGAACGGCTGGGCTTCGCGGTCGGCGTCGACGAGCCGGTCCCGCCCGGTGCGGGAGACGCCGGTGACCCGGGCGTCGAGGCGGACCGCGCCCCCCAGGGCGTCGGCGAGCGGCTGGAGGTAGCGCTCGGCCCAGTCCCCGCCGGTCGGGTAAGTCCGCGCGTCGGGCTTCACCCAGCCCGTCGGGGCGAGGAGCTTCTCGGCGGCCGGGTCGGTGACCTCGCCCCAGGTGGAGAAGAGCCGCACATGCGCCCACTCGCGCACCGCCGCGCCCGCCTGCGCGCCGGCCTCCAGGACCAGCGGCTCGATGCCGCGGTCGACCAGATGGGCGGCGGCGGCCAGACCGACCGGGCCGGCTCCGACGACCACGACGGGCAGGCGCTCGGTGGTGGCGCTGGTGGTGTTCATGGCGTGCTCATCCCCTTGTGTTTCGATGCTTGTCGATATCCCGTGCCCTCAGCGTCCCTGCTGTTTTGGCAAATGTCAATATAGGCGGCCATCGAAATGCTTGCGCTGGTGTGCCAATATCGACGTATGTCGAACACGAAGGCGCTGCCGCTGCTCCCACTCGCCGTCGAGCCGTGCTGCTCGCCGCTCACCGAGCGGCCGCTGACCGCGGAGGAGGCCGAGCGGACCGCCGTGATGTTCAAGGCGCTCGGCGACCCGGTGCGCCTGCGGCTGTTCTCGGCCGTGGCGTCGCACGAGGGCGGGGAGGCGTGTGTATGCGACATCTCCGATGTCGGTGTCTCCCAGCCGACCGTCTCCCATCATCTGAAGAAGCTGAAGGAGGCGGGCCTGCTGTCCTCCGAGCGGCGCGGAACGTGGGTGTACTACCGCGTCGAGCCCGCCGTGCTGGCCGCCATGGGCGCGCTGCTGACCAGGGCCGCCGCCGCATGACGGCTCCCGAGGTCAGGGTGGTGCCGCTCACGGCCGCGCACGCCGGGGAGGTGATCGCGATCTACCGGGCCGGGATCGACGAGGGGAACGCCACCTTCGAGACCGCGGCGCCGGCCTGGGAGCAGTTCGACGCGTCGAGGCTGCCCGGCCACCGCTTCGTCGCGCTGGCCGGGACCGGCCGCGTGCTGGGCTGGGTCGCCGCGTCGAAGGTGTCCGACCGGTGTGCGTACGCGGGTGTCGTCGAGCACTCCGTCTACGTCCACCCCGGTGCCCGTGGCCGGGGTGTCGCCGCCGTGCTCCTGAGGGCGCTGGTCGACTCGACGGAAGCGGCGGGGATCTGGACGATCCAGTCCGGGATCTTCCCCGAGAACACCGCCAGCCTCGCCGTCCACGCGCGGGCCGGGTTCCGGGTGATCGGCACCCGCGAGCGGATCGGCCGGCACCACGGTGTGTGGCGGGACGTGACCCTCGTGGAGCGCCGCAGCACCGCCGTGACGTGACCGCCCTCCGCCGGCCCCGGCCCGTGGCGGGGCCTACCGCCGGTCCGGGGTGAACTTTCTGCGCCAGGCCAGCGAGACGTACACCAGCGCGACCAGGACCGGGACCTCGATCAGCGGGCCCACGACGCCGGCGAGGGCCTGGCCGGAGGTGACGCCGAAGGTGGTGATGGCGACGGCGATGGCGAGTTCGAAGTTGTTGCCCGCGGCCGTGAACGCGAGGGTCGTGGTGCGCCCGTAGTTCAGGCCGATGGCCTTGCCGAGCGCGAAGGTGCCGAACCATATCACCGCGAAGTACACCAGCAGCGGCAGCGCGATCCGGGCCACGTCCAGCGGCTGCGAGGTGATGGTCCGGCCCTGGAGGGCGAAGAGGACGACGATCGTGAACAGCAGGCCGTACAGGGCCCAGGGGCCGATCCTCGGCAGGAACGCGGACTCGTAGGTCTCGCGGCCGAGTCTCCTCTCGCCGACGCGGCGCGTCAGGAACCCGGCCAGCAGCGGGACGCCGAGGAAGACGACGACGTTCAGCGCGATCTTCCACGCGGAGATGTCCAGGCCCTCACCCTCGCCCAGGCCGAGCAGGCCGGGCAGGAGGTCGAGGTAGAACCAGCCCAGCAGGCCGAACGCGACCACCTGGAAGGCGCTGTTGAGGGCGACCAGGACGGCGGCGGCCTCGCGGTCGCCGCAGGCCAGGTCGTTCCAGATGATGACCATGGCGATGCAGCGGGCGAGGCCGACGACGATCAGGCCGGTGCGGTACTCGGGCAGGTCCGGCAGGAAGACCCATGCCAGCGCGAACATCACCGCCGGCCCCAGGACCCAGTTGACGACCAGGGAGACGATCAGCAGCTTCCGGTCACCGGTGACGGCGTCGAGCCGGTCGTAGCGGACCTTCGCCAGGACCGGATACATCATGATCAGCAGACCCGCGGCGATCGGCAGGGAGATGCCGCCGATCTCGACCGCCGCCAGGGTGTCGTCCAGTCCGGGGACCAGGCGCCCCACCCCGAGGCCCAGGGCCATGGCGAGCAGGATCCAGACGGCGAGGAGGCGGTCCGGCGTCGACAGCCTCGCGGCGACCGGGGTGTCCCCGGCCGGGGCGGGTGCTCGGGTGGGCGTCAACAGGGTCTCTTGGAGCCGGCGTTGGCACGGGCGGTGGCGGCGAGGGCGGTGAACTGGCCGGCGAGCGTCTCGATGACCTCGGGGGCGAGCCGGTAGTAGGTGAACCGGCCGCAGGGTTCGGTGTCCACGACCCCGGCCTCGCGCAGGACTCTCAGGTGGTTGGAGAGATTGGTCTGCCGGGCGCCGGTCTCCTCCACCAGGTGGGTGGTGCACAGCGCCTCGCGGGCGAGCAGGGTCACGATCCGGAGCCGGAGGGGATCGCTCAGCACCCGCATCAGATCAGTGTCGACTGACGTCATCATGGGCTGATACTGTCACATCAGCCTCCGCTGATACCAGCGAGGCGGGGCTCCTGAACCTCCCCGAACCTCCTGAACCCCGCGACCCCAGCCCCCGAGGAAGACCTGAGGAAGACCCGATGACCGCTCCGCTCGCCTCCGTGCTCTTCGTCTGCGTCCACAACGCCGGCCGCTCCCAGATGGCCGCGGGTTTCCTCCGGCACCTGGCCGGTGACCGCGTCGAGGTCCGCTCCGCCGGCTCCCTCCCGGGCGACCGGATCAACCCCTCCGCCGTCGCCGCCATGGCCGAGCTGGGCATCGACATCTCCGGCCAGAGGCCCAAGGTCCTCACCCCCGAGGCGGCCCGGGCATCGGACTACATCATCACCATGGGCTGCGGGGACGCCTGCCCGTACTTCCCCGGCAGGACCTACCTCGACTGGAGCCTCGACGACCCGGCCGGGCAGGGCGTCGAGGCGGTCCGCCCCATCCGCGACGAGATCAGGGGCCTGGTCGAGGGTCTGGTCGCCGAGATCGACGCCGGGCGGGGGACGCGAACCCCCTGACCGGCCGGTCGCGGGGGAGGCGGCGCCGGTCGACTAGACCGGGCGGGACGGCTCGGCGGCCCGCCCCGACAGCGCGGGCGCGACGGTGAAGAGCGCCTGCACGGCCGCCCGGACCTGCTCGGCGACGATCTCGGGGGTCGAGGTGTCGAGCTTGCCGTCGAGGTGCAGAAAGGCCAGTCCGTGGACGAGTGCCCACACCGTGGTCGCCAGGGCGGGCGCGTCCGTGCCCGGGAAGGCGTCCCGGACGATGGCCTGGACGTACTCCGTGATGACCTCGGTCGCGGCGACGCGCTCCTCGCTGCTCGGGTCGCAGGGCTCGGCGAACATCGCCCGGAACAGGGCGGGGTGCTCCAGCGCGAACCGGACGTAGACGACGGCGACTTCGGCCAGGTCGTCGGGCGTCCGGGGGGCGGGGTGGGCGGCGGCCAGCGCCTGGGTCAGCTCGCGGTACCCCTCGGCGGCGACGGCGGAGACCAGCGCGTCACGGTCCGCGTAGTGCCGGTAGGGCGCGGTCGGGGAGACACCGGCCCGCCGGGCGACCGCGCGCAGGGACAGCGCGCCGCTGCCGTTCTCCTCCAGCAGCTCCCGCGCGGCGCGCAGGGAGGCCGCGCGCAGATCGCCGTGGTGGTACGAGCCGGTCTGGGCCACGGGTCACACTCCTGAACGTCTGTGGTGCTTCTGCCACCTTTTCGATGTGAACGGCGTATACATCCTAAGTGATCGACAGGGAGGAGGCGAACCTGCCGCGGGGCAGGCCGCCCCATCCCTGCCCCATCCCTGCCCTGCCGCGACCGGGGCCACGGCGGTCGCGCGCGGCGGACACCGTTCAGCGCATCCCGGCCGCCTTCATGACCTTCAGCGCCCCGCTCAGCAGCCCGGCCCAGGTCTCGGGGGAGATGCGGGCGGGCGGGGTGAACCCCTGAATCCGCTGGTGGGCGACGGTCTGCGGCTCGGTGTACTTGAGGATGCCGTCGGCCCCGTGGCGGCGGCCGAGCCCGGAGTCGCCCATACCGCCCATCGGGGCGTCGATGCTGCCCCACGCGGCCGCGAACGCCTCGTTGACGTTGACGGTGCCGGCGTGGATCCGGGCGGCGACGGCGCGGCCCCGGGCTCCGTCGCGGGACCAGACGCTGGCGTTGAGGCCGTACGGCGAGGAGTTGGCCAGGGCCACCGCCTCGTCGACGTCGCGGTAGGAGTAGACGGACACGACGGGGCCGAAGGTCTCGTGGGCGTGCAGGGTCATCTCGGGGGTGACGTCGGCGAGGACGGTCGGCTCGTAGAACAGCGGGCCGAGCTCCGGCCGCGCCCGGCCGCCCGCCAGCACGGTGGCCCCCTTGGCCACGGCGTCGTCGACGTGCTCGGTCACCGTCCTGAGCTGCGACGGCGTGGTGAGGCTGCCGACGTCGACGCTGTAGTCGTACGCGGCCCCGATCTTGAGCGCCTTGGTCCGGGCGACGAAGGCGGCGAGGAACTTCTCGCGGACGGACTCGGCCACGTACAGGCGCTCGACGGAGACGCAGAGCTGCCCGGCGGAGGGGAAGCAGGCGGCCACCGCGCCCTCGGCGGCCTTGTCGATGTCCGCGTCGTCGAGGACGATCATGGCGTTCTTGCCGCCGAGTTCGAGGGAGGCGCCGATCAGGCGCCGGCCCGCGTCGCTCGCGATCTGGCGGCCCGTCGCGGTGGAGCCGGTGAACATCATGTAGTCGGCGTTGTCCATCAGCGCCCCGCCGATGGAGCTGCCCCGCCCGACCACCATCTGCCAGACGTCGGCGGGCAGTCCGGCCTCGTACATCAGGTCCAGGGACCACAGGGCGGTGAGCGCGGTCTGGGTGTCGGGCTTCTGCACGACGGCGTTGCCCGCCGCGAGGGCCGCGATGGCGTCGCCGGCGGCCATGCTCAGCGGGTAGTTCCACGGCGAGACGATGGCGACGACCCCCTTGGGGTGGCGGAGTTCGGTGGTGTGCGTCAGCAGCGGGATCGCGCCCCGACGGCGCCTGGGATTCAGGTACTTGGCGGCGTTGCGCGCGTAGTACCGGGAGGTGATCGCGATGTCGACCACTTCGAGGAAGGCGTCGCGGCGGGTCTTGCCGTTCTCGGCCTGCATCAGGTCCAGCGCCTCGTCCTGCCGGGCGAGGACCAGGTCGTGGTAGCGCAGCAGAATCCTCTTGCGCTCCGCGATCGGCGTCGCCGCCCAGGACTTCTGCGCCCTGCGGGCGCGGACGAAGGCTTCCTCGACATCGGCCGGCGCGGAGACGGGCAGGTCGGCGAGGGGCACCCCGGTGTAGGGGGCGTGGGTGGTGACCCGCTCGGCGTCCGGGGCGGCCGAGACCCGCGCGGCCAGCCGTTCGAGCCGGGCGGGGGCCAGGGTGGCCGGCAGGGCCGGGCCGCGGGCGGTGGCGGGGGAGGGGGCGGGGCGGGTGGCGTGTTCGGTGGTCATGGCGGTGCTCCTCGTCACTTGTTCCGGCTGCGGATCGAGGTGGGGACGGGCATGTGGAGGGCGAGCTGCCCCTCGGTGACCACGTCGAACTGGATGGCCCTCTTCGGCTTGAGCGACCGCAGGTCGTCGGCCATGCGGCCTTCCCCGACCTCCAGGCTGACGCCGCGCCGGGAACGGGTGGTGCCCGCGTTGAGCACATGGGTCTGGCTGAGGGTGGAGTGCCAGGCGTCACCGATGGTCGTGTACGAGGTGAGCGAGGTGACGCGCTCACCGCTCGGGTAAGCGGTCTGCTTCGGCGTGTTCGCGACGAGCGACAGGTCCGTCCCGCCGGCGTCGTTGGCGACCCGGGCCGTCGTCCGGCGGTCGTCGATGTCCACGTCGAGGCCGGTGACCCACTTCGGGAAGCCGTAGCCGTCGTGCCCGCGGACCTGGGCGATCTCGGTGCTCACGGGCAGGGACAGGACGTAGGAGTCCAGATGCTCGTTCTTGAGACCCGCGACGAGGTCGACGAAGCCGAGCCCGCCGTGCCGCGCGGGCTTCACGGCGATGCCGACGGCGGCCTCGGTGTAGAAGTCGATGTCGCACACGTCGTAGCGGAAGAACATCACCGAGATCAAACCGAGGCCGGGCGCGAGCTCCAGCGGGTCGAGATCCCGGGGCAGGCGGGAGCGGATCGCGCGGGAGGGCGCGAGCATCGTGAGCCGGGCGGTCGAGACGCGGTAGTAGAAGTTCGGGGTCAGGGTCTCGCCGATCGGCGAATCGACCTTGATCTTCGGCAGCCGCCGGAAGAAGTCCACGCCGCTGACGCGCGGGTCGCGGGCGATGGCGTCGAGGTCGGGGTCCATCCGGTACCGGTCGTAGAGACCGCCCTTCGGCACGGAGACCGAACGGCCACCCAGGTCGACCTTGACGGTCTCCTTCGGAGTCGTAGGCATGGTGCGGGTTCCTCTCTCATGTTTGCAGTGCTCACATGAAGGTAACGCGCAATGTATGCACCGTCAACACCTGAAGGTCTCCCGTGCCGCGAGGCCGACGGGAAAGGTCCGGGCCCGCCCGCGCCCGCGAAGGGCGTCCAGGGGACCCGGACCGTGCGCCGTGCGGCGCTCACGTACGGGGGACGGACAGTGCGGTCAGTCGTCGTGCAGCGCCGTCCGCAGCGCGTCGATCGCGAGCTTGCGCGCGACGTTGGCCGCGCGGGTGTCGCGCAGGCTGTCCAGGAGCAGGAAGTCGTGGACCATCCCCGCGACCCGGACGGAGGTGACGTCGACGCCGGCCTCGCGCAGCTTGTTGGCGTACTGCTCGCCCTCGTCCCGCAGGACGTCCGCCTCGTCGGTGATCACCAGTGTGGTCGGCAGGCCCCTCAGCTGCTCGACGGTCGCCCGGAGCGGCGACGCGTAGCGCTCGGCCCGCTGCGCGGGGTCGGTGGTGTACGCGTCCCAGAACCACTTCATCCCGTCCCGGGTGAGGTAGTAGCCCTCGGCGAACTGGAGGTAGGACGGGGTGTCGAAGTCGGCGTCGGCCACCGGGTAGAGCAGCACCTGGGCCTTGAGGTCGATGCCGCCGCGCTCCTTGTTCATCAGCGCGAAGACCGCCGACATGCAGCCGCCGACCGACTCGCCGGTCACCGCCACCCGCGAGGTGTCCATCCCGTGTTCCGCCCCGTGCTTCATGACCCACTGGCCCACGGCGTAGTTCTGCTCGACCTGGGTGGGGTACTTCGCCTCCGGCGCCCGGTCGTAGACGGGGAAGACGCCCACGGCGCCCGCCCCGACGACCAGTTCGCGGAAGAGGCGGTCATGGGTCCTGTCGTCGCCGAAGACCCAGCCGGCGCCGTGGATGTAGACGACCACCGGAAGCTGCCCGGTGGACCCCTTGGGCCGGATGACGCGGGTACGGACGGTCCCCCACTCGCCCGCGTCCACGTCGACCCACTCCTCGTCGACGTCGGGGCGCGGCACGCTCGTGTCGCTCTGCAGGCTCAGGAGGATGTCCCGGCCCTTTTCCGGGGGCACTTCGTAGATCCGCGGATGGGGATCGGTCGCTTCGCACAGCTCCTTCGCGGCGGGTTCGAGATAGGGGGTGATCGGCGGGGGAAGCTCGGACATGTCCACTCCCTGTCGTGCGGGCACACGGGTGCCCTCTGTTTCCGCGGCCTCGCGGCCGCGCCTTGACTCCCCCCTGTACAGCCGCCCCGGGCTGTTCACACCCCCCGTCCATCCTCATACCTCGGGCATGAAGCGCAACCGGTGCCCAGGGAGTGTCCGGGCGGGCGGCAGTCCGGTGCGCCGGGGAGTCCGGCGCCAGCCGTTCGGGTGCCCCGGGCCAGCGTGCGTACCCGACCTCGCCGACCGTGGACACCATGAAACAGAGCACCCTGTCCGAGGTGAAGGACGCGGTCACCCCCAGGGCCACGCTGCTGGTCGTCGGAGTGATCGTCCTGCAACTGCTGTTCGTCGCCTCCTATGTCGGCGCCCTGCACGAACCCCGGCTCAAGGAGGTGGCCTTCGGTGTCGTGGCACCGGGAGCCGCCGCCGGGCAGACGGTGACCCGGCTGAACGAGCTGCCCGGCACGCCGCTGGACGCCCGCGCCCTCCCCGACGAACGGACGGCCCGGGAGCAGATCATGAACCGGGACCTCGACGGCGCGCTCGTGGTGGACCCCGCCGGCACCCGGGACACCCTGCTCGTCGCGTCCGGCGGTGGCCGGGCCCTGTCCCTGGCGCTCGGCGCGCTGATCGCGGACGTGGAGGAGGCCCAGGGCCGTACCGCCCGAACGGTCGACGTGACCCCGGTCTCCAGTTCCGACTTCAACAGCCTGTCCTCGTTCTATCTGGTCATCGGCTGGTGTGTCGGCGCCTATCTGTGCGCGTCGATCCTGGCGATCAGCGCGGGGGCCCGCCCGGCCAACCCGGTCCGCGCGGCGACCCGGCTGGGCACGATGACCCTGGTCTCGCTCGTCGGCGGGCTCGGCGGCGCGGTCATCGTCGGGCCGGTCCTGGGCGCACTGCCGGGCGGGGTGTGGGCGCTGTGGGGGCTGGGCGCGCTGATCATCTTCGCGGTCGGCGCCGCGACGCTCGCCCTGCAGGGGCTCTTCGGGGTCGTGGGCATCGGGCTGGCGATCCTGATCATCGTGATCGCGGGCAACCCGAGCGCGGGCGGCGCCTTCCCGGCGCCCATGCTGCCGCCCTTCTGGGAGGCGATCGGCCCCGCCCTGCCACCGGGCGCGGGCACCTGGGCGGCCCGTTCGATCTCCTACTTCGACGGCAACAACATGACCTCGGCCCTGCTGGTGCTCGCGGCGTGGGCGGTCGCCGGCATCCTGGTCACGATGGTCGCCGCGGTGCTGCGGCAGCGCCGGTCCCCGGAACCGGGGCCGGGCGCGGAGACGGAGCCGGGGCCGGTGGCGAGCGGTAGCCCGTGACCCCCTCGGGGCGGATGATGGGCTCAGTGGAGGAGGCCGTATGACCGGGGTGCTGTTCGTGGTGTCCGCGGCGGACCGGTGGACCCTGCGGGACGGGGAGGTCCATCCGTCGGGGTTCTGGGGCGAGGAACTGGCGATGCCGCACAAGATCTTCTCGCGGGCGGGGTGGGAGATCACGGTGGCGACGCCGGGCGGGAAGGTCCCCACCCTGGACCGGCTGAGCATGTCGCGTACGGCGGGGTGGCCGAAGAAGCTCCGCGAGGTGGCGACCTACCTGGACTCGATCAAGACGGAGCTGGCCACGCCGCGGGTGCTGGCGGAGATCGACCCGGGCGAGTACGACGTGGTCTTCTACCCCGGCGGGCACGGGCCGATGGAGGACCTGTCGGTCGATCCCGTGTCGGGCGCGCTGATCACGAAGGTCCTCGCCTCGGGCAAGCCGCTCGCCCTGCTCTGCCACGCGCCGGCGGCGGCCTTCGCGGCGAAGAACGAGGACGGCTCGTGGCCGTTCACCGGCTACCGGATGACGGGGCTGTCCAACCTGGAGGAGAAGTTCAACAGCTTCGGACGCAAGGCGATCTGGCTGCTGGAGGACCGCCTGCGGGAGAGCGGCGCGCGGTACTCCAAGGCGCGTCTGCCGCTGCGGCCGTATGTGGTGGTCGACCGCAACCTGTACACCGGCCAGAACCCGCCCTCCTCCGAGCCCCTCGCCGAACGCATCGTCGCCGACGTGCGCGCGGGCGCGGCACGCTAGACGGCCGGGGCGCCTCTGCCCCTCGTCTCGCGCATCGGTCCGCCCCGAGGGGCGGCGCGGCAGGCACTGCCTGACCGTGCGCGGCGGTGCTGCGAGCCATCCCACACCCTCTGATGTTTGCACCACTCACATTGCTGCCTTAATGTGAGTGGTGCATACATTGCCGTCGATGACGAAAGAGGGACCCGTGATGACCCGCGAGCTGTTCTCGCCCCTGCCCCTGCGCTCCGGGCAGGTGCTGCGCAACCGGATCGCGAAGGCGGCCATGGAGGAGAACATGGCCGGTGCCGGCCAGCTCCCCGACCGGCAGCTGCTCGCGCTGTACCGCCGCTGGGCCGCCGGCGGCACCGGGCTGCTGATCACCGGCAATGTGATGGTGCACGCCGAGGCGCTGACCGGCCCGGCGGGAGTCGTACTCGACGAGCACGCGCCGCTCCAGCCGTTCGCCGACTGGGCCCGGGCCGGCAAGTCGGGCGGCGGCGCGATCTGGATGCAGATCAACCACCCCGGCCGGCAGATCCAGGCCGACATGCCCGGCGTCGTCTGGGGCCCGTCCGACGTCGGCGTCTCCCTCGGCAAGCACAGCAGCCGCTTCGGCCGGCCGACCGCCATGACCCCGCGGCAGATCGAGGACACCGTCACCCGGTACGCGGTCACCGCCCGCCGGGCCGAGGAAGCCGACTTCGACGGGGTGGAGATCCACGCCGCCCACGGCTATCTGCTGTCGCAGTTCCTGTCCCCCCTGGTCAACACGCGCACCGACCAGTGGGGCGGCTCCCTGGAGAACCGCGCCCGGATGCTGCTCGACATCGTCCGCGCCGTCCGGGCCGAGGTCTCACCCGCCTTCGCGGTCGCCGTGAAGCTCAACTCCGCCGACTTCCAGCGGGGCGGCTTCGACGCCGACGACGCGCGCCGGGTGATCGGGATGCTGGAACCGCTCGGCGTCGACCTGGTGGAGCTGTCCGGCGGCAGCTACGAGAGCCC
Source organism: Streptomyces sp. NPDC005805 (assembly GCF_040630445.1). Taxonomy (NCBI): domain Bacteria; kingdom Bacillati; phylum Actinomycetota; class Actinomycetes; order Kitasatosporales; family Streptomycetaceae; genus Streptomyces; species Streptomyces sp. NPDC005805. Next base: position 29,547 of record NZ_JBEXXN010000061.1, on the reverse strand, counting down.
CGCGATGACCGGACGCGCCGCCGACGGCCGCACCCGGGCCCGGGAGGCGTACTTCCTCGACCTGGCCAAGGACCTGGTCGCCACCAGCCCCCTGCCGCTGATGCTCACCGGCGGCATCACCCGGCGCGACACCGCGGAGCAGGTCCTCGGCAGCGGCGTCGCCGTCATCGGGATGGGCACCGCCCTGGCGGTCACCCCCGACCTGCCCGAGCGCTGGCGCCGGGGCGGCGAGGCCGACCGGCAGTTGCGTCCGGTGACGTGGTCCGACAAGGCCCTCGCCTCGGCCGCCGGCATGGCGCAGGTCCGCCACCAGCTGCGCCGCATCGCCCGGGGCAGCGACCCCCGGCCCGGCACCCACCCGGCGATCGCCCTGATCTCCGAGCAGCGCAGGCAGCGCCGCGCCCTGCGCAGCTACCGCGCCTGGCTCGCCGAGTCGCACGGCGCGGCCTGAGCCACGGCCCGGAGCGCGACCGCGCCACCCGCCGGTCGCGTGCGCGGGTCGTGCCCGCCTCCGGGGCGCCGGCGCCCCGTTCCACCCCGTACACACCCCCCTTGCTCATCGTTAGGAAACCACCGATGGCCTCACGCCTGTACGCCTGGGCTCGCTGGATGGTCCGCCGCCGCCGCTGGGTGATCGCGACCTGGATACTCGTCCTCGCCGTCGTCGGCGGACTGGGCGCGACCCTGAGCGGAAAGACGTCCACGGAGTTCAGCGTCCCCGGCGTCGAATCGCAGGAGGCGCAGGACCTGCTCAAGGAGAAGTTCCCGCCCGCCGCCGGCGGTGTCGTACGCATCGTGGTCGCCGCCCCCGAGGGCGCGACGGTCACGGACCCGGCGCAGCGGAAGGCGCTCGACGGCGTCCTCGGCGAGGCCGCGGCCGTGGACGGTGTCGTCGCCGTCTCCGATCCGGCCGGGACCGGCGCGGTGTCCGCCGACCGGACCATCGCCTACGCCGACGTCCGCTTCACCGAGGAGGCCCCCGAGGTCCCGGAGGAGGCCAAGGAGGAACTGGCCCACGCGGTGCAGCCCCTCCGGGACGCCGGGATGCAGGTCGAACTCGGCGGCTCGGCCATGCTTCCGCAGGCCGAGGCGGGCGGCCCGGCCGAACTGGTCGGCGTCGTCATCGCCTTCGTGGTCCTCGCCGTCGCGCTCGGCTCCCTCGTCGCGGCCGGACTGCCGCTGCTGACCGCGCTCCTGGGCGTCGCCGTCGGCGTCCTCGGCACGATGTTCGTCTCCGGCTTCGTCGAGATGACGAGCACCGCGACCGTGCTCGCCCTGATGATCGGCCTCGCGGTCGGCATCGACTACGCGCTCTTCGTCATCTCCCGGCACCGTGAGCAGCTCGCCGACCCCGGCACCGACTGGGAGGAGTCGATCGCGCGGGCCACCGCCACCGCCGGCAGCGCGGTCGTCTTCGCCGGCGCCACGGTCGTCATCGCCCTCGCCGCCCTGGCCATCACCGGCATCCCCTTCCTCACGATCATGGGCCTCGCCGGCGCCGCCACCGTCCTGATCGCCGTCCTGGTCGCCATCAGCCTCCTCCCGGCCGTACTCGGCGTGTTCGGCGAGCGGATGCGCCCGCGCGGGCCCAGGAAGAAGAGCAAGCGGAAGGGCAGGCAAGGGCACGGGCCGTCCCGCCGGTTCCTGGGGACTGGCCTGGGCCCGTACGGTCACCCGCGCCCCGGCCGTCGTCCTGCTCGCCGGTGTCCTGGGCCTGCTGGCGCTCGCCCTGCCCGCGAAGGACCTGCGCCTCGGTCTGCCGAGCTACGCCTCCCAGCCCGAGGCGAGCACCCAGCACAAGAGCTACGACCTGCTCACCGAGGGCTTCGGACCCGGCTTCAACGCCACCCTGATCACCGTGGTGGACACCGAAGGCGTCCCGGCGGAGGAGCGGCAGGACACCGTGACCGCGCTGCGCGGCACACTGGCCGCCGACAGCAACGTGGCCGCCGTCTCGCCGCCCGTCGCCGGCCCCTCCGGCGGTGTCGTGGTCATGTCCGTCGTACCGAAGTCGAGCCCCGACGCCGAGGCCACCACCGACCTGGTCCACCGGATGCGCGACCAGGCGCCCGAGATCGCCGCCGCGGGCGGCGCCCTCTACGTCACCGGACAGACGGCCATGGCGATCGACGTCGCGGACAAGCTCGGCGACGCCCTGCCCCTGTTCATCGGCGTCATCGTGGTCCTGGCCCTGATCCTGCTGGCGATCGCCTTCCGCTCGGTCCTGGTACCGCTCAAGGCGGCCCTCGGATTCCTGCTCTCGGTGGGCGCGAGCCTGGGCGCCTCGGTCTGGGTCTTCCAGCAGGGCCATCTGAACGGACTGCTCGACGTGGCGGCCGTCGGGCCGGTCACCAGCTTCCTCCCGATCCTGCTCACCGGTGTGCTCTTCGGCCTCGCCATGGACTACGAGGTGTTCCTCGTCAGCCGGATGCGCGAGCACTACGAGCACAGCGGGGACCCGGCCGAGGCGATCGCCCAGGGCGTCTCCCGCAGCGCGCGGGTCGTCGTGGCCGCCGCGTTGATCATGGTCGCGGTCTTCGGCGGATTCGTCTTCAACGCGGACCCGATCATCAAGGCCATCGGCTTCGCGCTCGCCTTCGGTGTGTTCATCGACGCCTTCGTCGTCCGGATGACGCTGGTGCCCGCCGCCATGGCACTGCTCGGGCGGCGCGCCTGGAGCATGCCCCGGTGGCTCGACCGGCTGCTCCCGGACGTCGACATCGAGGGCGCGCGGCTGCCCGCGGCGGCTCCGGCCGGGCCGGCGGCGGCCGTGGAGGAGAGCGCCCGCGGCAAGGAGGTGTCCGGCGCGGTGTGAACCAGAGGGCTCGCGTATACACGAACAAAAGGAACAAAGGAAACAAAGCGACAGCTGCCCTTGTGGTGGTGAGAACGGAGTGGTCATGAAGGCTGTGTCGATCAAGGAGCACGGCGGTCCCGAGGTCCTGGAGTGGACCGACGCCGAGGACCCGGCGCCCGCCGCGGGCGAGGTGGTCGTCGATGTGGTGGCGAGCGCCCTGAACCGCGCGGACGTCATGCAGCGCTGGGGCCTGTACCCCCTCCAGCCCGGCTGGTCGCCGTACCCCGGCCTGGAGGTCTCCGGCCGGATCAGCGCCCTCGGCGAGGGAGTCACCGGCCGGCAGGTGGGCGACGAGGTCTGCGCCCTGCTGACCGGCGGCGGCTACGCGCAGAAGGTCGCCGTCCCGGCGGGCCAGCTCCTCACCGTCCCCAAGGGCATCGGACTGGTGGAGGCCGCGGGGCTTCCCGAGACCACCGCCACGGTCTGGTCCAACATCGTCATGACCGCGGGTCTCACGGCGGGCGAGACGATCCTCGTCCACGGCGGCGCCGGCGGTGTGGGCACCATGGCGATCCAGGTCGCCAAGGCTCTGGGCGCCCGGGTCGTCACGACCGTCGGCGGGCCGGAGAAGGCCGAGCGGGCAAGGGAGTTGGGCGCCGACCTGGCGATCGACTACCGCACCGAGGACTTCACGGAGCACGGCCCGTACGACGTGATCCTCGATGTCGTGGGCGGTGACTACCTGGAGCGGAACGTCGCTTCGCTGGCCCCCGACGGCCGGCTGGTCGTGATCGGCCTGCAGAAGGGGCTGGAGGCGCCGCTCAACCTGGCCGAGCTGGTGTTCAAGCGGGCGTCGGTGCACGGCACCACCCTGCGGACCCGTTCCAAGGAGCAGAAGGCCGAGATCGTGGCCGAGGTCCAGAAGCACGTCTGGCCCATGATCGAGAGCGGTGCCGTGCAGCTTGTCGTCGACCGGACCGTGCCCATGGCCGACGCCGCCGAGGGGCACCGCCTGATGGAGGCCGGCGGGCACCTCGGCAAGATCCTCCTCGTCAACGAGGAGAGCGCCTGACCCGAGGCCGCCGGCCCTCCCGGTGGCCGGTCCCGCTCAGGCGGCCGGCGTGGGTTCCTCGGCGGGGCGGGAACCCCGGGTCATCAGCATCCCCGCGAGAGCCGCCACGGGGTACATGAGCACCCCGTAGACGGCGGCCGGAACTGCCAGGCCGACGCTGCCGAGGACGCTGATCGCCAGGGTCATGGCCACGGCGCTGTTGTGCACACCGATCTCCATGGAGCAGGCGATCGACTGCCGCTTGTCGAGCCGCGCCAGCCGCGGCACGGCGTACCCCGTGGTGAGGCTGAGCACGCAGAAGACCAGCGCCGCCGGTCCCACGTCCACCAGGTAGCCGACGATGTTGTCCCGCTCGGCGACCAGCGCGCCGATGATGACGGCGACGAGGACGACGACCGACAGCAGCCGCACCGGGCGGTCCATGCGCAGCGCGAAGCCCTCCGAGCGGCGGCGCACGACCAGGCCGACCACCACCGGGACGAGGACCAGGGCGAACACCTGGAGGACCTTGCCGAACTGCAGCCCCAGGCCGTCCTGTCCTATGTCCGGCTCGAAGTACCCCAGGGCGAGATTGGTGATGACCGGCAGGGTCACGATGGCCAGCACCGCGTTCACCGCCGTGAGCGTGACGTTCAGGGCCACGTCGCCGCCGAAGAGATGGCTGAAGAGGTTCGCCGTCGTCCCGCCCGGTGAGGCGGCCAGCAGCATCATGCCGACCGCGAGCACGGGGGAGAGGTCGAAGGCGACCACCAGGCCGAAGCAGACGACGGGCAGGACCAGGAGCTGGCAGGCCATCGCCACGACGACGGCCCGCGGGTGGCGGCGCACCCGGCGGAAGTCGTCGACGGTGAGGGACAGGCCGAGGCCGAACATGATGACGGCGAGGGCGAGCGGAAGGAACACGGTGGCGAGGGGAGTGTCCATGCGCGGCTTCGTCTCCAGGGGCGAGGGTGGCGCGGAGCAAGTGCGGGGGATGCGAGGGGAGGAGGGGCCGGGAGCGGGCCGGGCCTCCGGCCGGCCCGGGTGCCGATCGTTCCGCGCACACTAAGCGCGGGAGTGAGCACTGTCAACATTGGTCACGGGTCAGGTCGGCACCGGTAGAGTCGGTCCGAGGAACGCGTGAACTCGGGGGGAGTCATGACGGCAGCGGACACACCATCCATCGTCCTCGTCCACGGGACGAGGTTCAGCGCGGGCCAGTGGAGCCCTCAGCTCGCCGCCCTCCAGGAGGAGTTCGCGGTGACGGCGGTCGACCTGCCGGGCCACGGCGCCCGGTCCACCGAACCCTGGAGCCTGAAAGCGGCGGCCGACGTCATCGCCGACGCGGTGGACGCGCTGGACCGGGGACCGGCGGTGGTCGTCGGGCACTCCCTCGGCGGTTACGCCTCACTGGAGTTCGCCCACAGGCACCCGGAGCGCCTGCGCGGGCTGGTCCTCGCGGGCGCCAGCGCCTCGACGCGCGGCGGGTGGTCGGCCCCGTACCGGTGGATCGCGGGACTCGTCCCCCGTCTGCCGGCGGACCGGCTGACCCGCTGGAACGACGCCCTGCTGCGCCGCCTCTACCCGCCCGAGGTGGTGGACGCCACCATCCGCGCCGGCTACGCCTTCCACACCCTGCCGGCCGCCTGGGGCGAGGTGCTGGGCCGCTTCGACGCGGACTCCCTGCGACGGGTGAAGACGCCCGTCCTGCTGCTCAACGGCGAGAAGGACACCGTCTTCCGGTCCGGCGAGAGGGAGTTCGTGCGCGCGCATCCGCACGCCCGCGTCGAGTTGATCCCGAGGGCGAGGCATCTGGCGAACTTCGACGACCCGGACGCCTTCACCGACGCGGTCCGCCGCTTCGCCCGGGAGACGGCCGTTCACGGCTGAGCGCCGTCACCGCTGAACGCGGCACCCCTGACCCCGCCGCCGCCCGCGTCATCGCCGTGCGCCCCGAGTCCCGGGGAACGAGCCGAGCGCCGTCGGGTCGACGGCACGGGTCCCCAGGTGCAGGGGCGCGGCGCGGGTCCCGGTGGCCTCCGCCGCCGCCCAGTAGGCCAGCCCGGTAGGGGCGTCGACCGTGCCGTGCACCAGCGGTACGCCCGCACCCGAGGCGTGGAGCAGGGACTCCAGACGGCAGGAGGCGATGGTGTCCGCGAGGGAGGGCCGGGCGAGATGGCCGGCCACCGCGGCGGCCGGCAGCCCCTCGGCCACCCGCCGCTCGGTCGGCCCCACGGTCAGCAGCCCGCCGCCCACGACCAGGACGTCCCCGGCCCGGGTCATCCGGTCGAGGGCGCGGGCCGTGTCGAAGCAGTGCGGGAAGGAGTCGTCCACCACGGTCGTCCCGGGTTCCAGGCGGTCCACGTCGAGGAGGGCGCCGCCACCGCTGACCGCCGCCACGATCAGCCGCGCCCCGTACACCGCGTCGGGAAGCCCCCCGCCCGAGGCGAGAACCTCCACGGCACCGGCGAGACCCCGTGCGCGGAGGCGGTCGGCCAGCTCGGTCAACCGGGGTCGGCTGCCCGGGACATCGCAGAGCAGAAGCCGGGCGGGCGGCTCGGCGGCCCGGTCGAGCAGCAGCTCCAGCGAGGACGCGCCGATCGAGCCGAGCCCCACGAACGCCACGGTGAGACCGCCCAGTCGCTGCCCGGTCGCCTCCAGGGCGGCGTGCACGGTCTTCACCACGGAGACGACGGTGGCGGCGTGGCCCGTGGTGACGGCGACGGACGGCCCGGTGCCGCCGGGGCCGAGGGCGCGCAGCACATCGAACCCGTAGCCCGTGAGCGAGGGGATCATCCCGGCGAGCGAGACGGACCGGGCGCCGAGGGAGGCGGCGAGCTCCGTGCCGTGGACGGTGTGCCCCAGCAGGGCGTCCCCGGGGGCGAGTTCGTCCGCGAAGAGGGGCAGGCACACGAAGCCGGAGCTGCCCAGCGGGGTGCTCAGCGTCTCCAGGAGGCGCGGCCGCCCGTCGGGGAAGAGCAGCGACCGCAGCTCCTCACGCGGCAGCGCGGCTTCCGGGAGGTGCGCCAGCCGGGCGAGATGGGCGGGGGAGGGGAGATAGCCGACCAGGGCGGCGTCCACGGCGGGTTCCGGGGCGGGGGCTGGGGTGGGTGTCGGCGCCGGGGCCGGTGGGGGCGTCGCGGCGGGCCGGCTCCCGGGGGAGGTGGCCGCCGCCTGCGCCAGGGCCTCGCGCAACGCTTCGGCGAACGCGTCCAGGGCGGCCGGGGTGAACGCCGTCGCGGACCCGCGCACGGTCAGCCGCAGCCGCCCGCCGTCGAGGGCGGCCGCCAGGAACACATCCGTACCGATCGGCGGCGGCGCGTACGCGCTGTCGCCGCCCTCCCGTTCGACGGTCAGGGCCCGGCCGCGCGCCGGGCCCGGCGCGGCGGCGTCCAGGGCGGAGAAGTCCAGATAGGTGAAGAAGAACTGCGAGGCCAGGGGCAGTCCGTCGGGCCGCGCCGGTACGGGCCCCTCGTGGAGCCGCGCCGCCGTCGCCTCGCTGGCGACGCGCCGCAGATCGTCGCCGAAGTCCGCGTCGCCGGGCCGCCCCGAGTCCGGTCCGGCCGGGCGCAGGGGCACGGCCGCCGCGAAGGGGCCGAACACCCGGTGCGCGTCCGGCAGGGAGTGGTCGCGGCCGCTCACCGCCAGACCGAGCACCAGGTCCGCCCGCCCGGTCGCCGCCACGAGCGCCCGGTAGTAGGCGGTGAGGACCGGCGCGTAGAGGGTGGCACCCGCGCGCCCGGCGAGGCCGCGCAGCTTCTCCACCTGGTCCGCCCCGATCGTCATACCGCGGGTGTGGAAAGGCGCGTGACGGTCCGCCTCGCCGGGCCCGGGGCCCGCACCGAGCACCGGGGGACGGTAGGGCGCGCTCAGCCGCGCCCACCGGTCCCCGCCCTCCCGCCGCGCGGCGGGTACGGCGAGGCGTACGGCGTAGTCGCGGAAGGTGCCGCGCAGGGCCGGCAGGGACGGTTCCTCACCACGGGCGAGAGCCTCGTACACGGTCGTCAGCTCCCGCACCAGGAGCGCCGCGCTGTAGCCGTCGCCGATCAGATGGTGGGCGTGCGCGAGGAGTACGTGCTCCTCCGGTGCGAGGGTGAGCACCCGCAGGCGCAGCAGCGGCCACGCCCAGGGCTCGAAGCGGCGCGCCCGTTCGGCGTCCACCCGCGCCTCCAGGGCGTCCGGGGCGTCCGGGGCGGCGAGGGTCTCGAAGTCGACCGGCAGACGCAGCGACGGGGGAAGCTCCTGTTGCGTCGCGGGGCGCGCCCCGGCCGGGAAGACGGTGCGCAGCATCGGATGCCGGGCGACCAGCGTGTCCACCGCGGCCTGGAACAGGGCGGTGTCGAGGGCACCGCGCAGGCGCAGCCGGGTGAGCCCGGACGAGGTACGGCCCGGCGCGAGGGCCTCGGCCAGCAGGAAGCCGCGCTGACTCGGGGTGACGGGGAAGGGCGCGGGCCCCGCCGGGGCCGGCCCCGGGGGTGCGTCCGCCGCGGGACCGCCGGCAGGGGCCGCGTCGACCCCGGGCCCGCTGACCCCGGTCGCGGCGCCCCCGGCCGCGTCGACCTCGGCCGCGGCCGTGTCGATCGCGGTGGCGAGGGCGGCCAGGGTGCGGTGGCGGTAGACGACGGTCGGCCTCGGCAGGGGCCCGCCCTGCTCGCCGCCCTGCTCCAGCCGCGCGAACACCTCCAGCACGAGCAGCGAGTCGCCGCCCAGCGCGAAGAAGTCGTCCTCCCGGCACACCTCGTCGGTCCGCAGGAGCAGGGACCAGATCCGCGCGAGCCGGACCTCGGTCGGTGTCCGGGGCGGTGTGCGCGTGCCCTCCGCGGGCTCCGGCGCGGCGGTCGGCCCGGGCGCCGGGAGGGCGAGCAGCGCCTGCCGGTCGATCTTGCCCGTCCCCGTGAGCGGCATCCGGTCCACCGAGGTGATCCGGGAGGGGACCATGTACGGCGGCAGCGTCCCGGAGAGATGACGCCGCAGCGCCACGGCGTCCGCACCGCGCGCGTCCGGTCCATGGGTCACGAAGGCGGCCAGCCGCCCGTCCAGGACGAGGACGACGGCCCGGACCACGTCCGGATGGGCCTGGAGGACGGCCTCGACCTCGCCCGGCTCCACGCGGTTGCCCCGGATCTTCACCTGGTCGTCCAGCCGCCCGAGGAAGTCGAGGGTGCCGTCCGGACAGACCCGTACGCGGTCGCCGCTGCGGTACCAGCGCCGCCCGTCGCGGACGGTGAACGCGGCCTCGGTCAGGGCCGGTTCGCCGAGGTAGCCGGGTGTCAGTCCCACCCCGGCGATCAGCAGCTCGCCCGCTTCGCCCGGCTCCCGGGGCTCCCCGTCCGGGCCGACGACCGCCACCTCGGTCCCGGCGACCGGGCGGCCGATCGGGAGCCGTCGCACCTCCTCGCCGGGGCGCGAACGGATGAGGTGACACGTGGTGTTGATGGTCGCCTCGGTCGGGCCGTACAGATTGGCGATGCGCTGTCCGTCGCCGAAGAGGTCGAACCAGCGGCGCACATGGGCGGGTGACAGGGCCTCGCCACCGACGTGGATCCACCGCAGGGCCGACAGGTCGGGCCGCGCCGCGCCGCTCCTGACCCGCGCCTCGGCGGCGGCGAGGAGCTGTTCCCAGAGGGTGGGGACCGAACTCCACACGGTGATCCGGGCGCGTTCGACGTGCTCCAGCAGGAGTTCGGGGTCACGCAGCAGGTCCCGGTCGACGGTCACCACGGTCGCGCCCACCAGCAGCGGGGCGAGGAGCTGGCGGACGGAGGCGTCGAAGCAGAGCGAGGCCGTCTGCGCGAGCCGGTCGTGCGCGTCGTAGCCGAAGGTGTCGACGGCCCAGCCGAGGTAGTTCTCCATCGAGCGGTAGGTGATGGGGACGGCCTTGGGCCGGCCGGTGGAGCCGGAGGTGAAGATCACATAGGCGAGCGTGCCGGCGTCGACGGGAACGTCCGGACCGGCTCCGGGGCGGGGTGCGGGGTCGTCGGTCTCCGGCGTGTCGACGGACAACAGGGTCACGCCGCCGAGGGTTTCGCCCACCTCCCGGGTGGCCGCGTGGCAGAGCACCGTACGCGCGCCCGAGCGGGTGAGCTGGTCCCGGAGACGCGCGGCCGGGTGGGCGGGGTCCAGGGGCACCCAGCCCGCACCCGCGCGCAGCACGGCGACCACCGCCACGACGGCGTCGGCACCGGGCTCGGTGAGGAGCCCGACCAGGCTCCCCGGGGTGACGCCGGACGCCGCCAGCCGGGCCGCGAGCGCGCCGGAGGCGCGGTCCAGGTCCGCGTACGTGAGGGTGGTGGCACCGGTGTCGACGGCAATGGCGTCGGGCGTGGCCCGGAACCGGGCGAGCAGCCGGGCCACGATCGTGGCCGACGCCGACGCCGACGCCGACGCCGACGCCGACGCCGACGCCGGGGCCGAGGCCGTCTCCGAACCCGAACCCGGGCCCGCGCCCGAGCCGGAGCCGGAGGCCGAGCCCGACTCCGGAGACGGGGCCGCGTTTGAGCCCGGGTCCGAGGCCGTCTCCGAACCCGAACCCGAACCCGGGCCCGCGCCCGAGCCGGAGGCCGAGCCCGACTCCGGAGACGGGGCCGCGTTTGAGCCCGGGGCCGCGCCCGCGCCCGACTCCGGGGCCGGGCCCGCGTCGAGCCGGTCCGCCGGTGTCGCGGGCGCGGTGGTGAGCGCGGCCAGCTCCTCGTGGAATTCGCGGTCCAGGCGGGCCACCGTCGCCGGGTCGAAGAGGCGGACGGGGAAGTTCCAGGAGAAGCGCAGCCCCGTCCCGTCCTGCCAGCAGAGCAGACTCAGCCGCGTCGCGGCGGTACCGGTCCCGGCCGCCGACGGCCGGACCGTCACCGGGCACCGCCCGTCGAGCACGGCCGGGAAGCGGGCGAAGCTGAAACCGGCCGGGCTCACCGTGCGGGGTCCGGCCTGGGCCGCGTCGGCCGGGAGCAGGCGCGCCAGATCGAGGCTGGTCGGGACCGCATGCTGCTCGCTCTCCAGCCAGATGCGCGCTATCCGCTGGGCCAGGGCCCCCACCGGCTCGTCGGGGTCCGTCGTACAGAGCAGGGGCAGGGTGTCGGCGAGCGGTCCCACCAGCCGGTCGAGCCCCGGCAGCCGGGCGTCCCGGCGAGCGCGGGCCACGTTCACCGCGATCTCGCGCTGCCCGCTCCACCGCGCCAGGCACCGCACCTGCGCGGCGAGCAGCAGATGGAAGAGGCTCACCCCGTGGGCGGCCGCCTGCTTCTCCACGGCGGTGGTCCCGGCCGCGTCGAGCGCGCTGTGCCACGCGGTCAGGGGCCCGCCGGGCAGGGCGCCGGGGTCGCCGTCGTACGGGAGCCGCAGCGCCCCGCCCCGGGCGCTCAGCCGCTGCGACCAGTGGCGCAGGTCGGCGGCGAGGGCCGCCGCACCGGCCGGGGCGGAACGTTCCTCGGCGAGGGCGGCGGCGTGCCGGGCGAAGTCGCCGGCGAGCGGAGGCAGCGACGGCTCGCGCCCCTCGGCCAGGGCGGTGTAGAGCGACCAGAGTTCCTGGGCGAGGACGTTGAGGCTGAACCCGTCCCCCGCCACATGGTGGATCACCAGGACCAGGTGGGCCGGCTCCTCGCTCTCCCGGACCAGGAGCGCGCGGACAGGAGGCTCGGCGGCCAGATCGAACGGCCGGTTGCGCAGGGTGGTTTCGAGCTCCTCGACGCCGCCGGTGCGCTCGCGGACCTCGTACCAGTCGGACAACTCGGCGGCGGGGGCGACGTACTGGTGTGTCGAGGGCGCGCCGTGCTCGTCGGTCGTGTCGCGAACCCTGATCCGCAGCATGGGGTGCCGCTCGGCGAGCGCGGCCAGCGCACGGCCGAGGAGCCGGGCGTCCAGCGGCCCGTGGACGGTCTGGCGGAGGTAGCCGTGGGCGGGAAGGTCCGGATACAGCCGGCCGCCGGTGTGGAGGGCGCGCTGCCCGGGGGTCAGCGGGAACGGCTCGCCGTCCGTGACGGGGGAGGGGGCGGGGGTCCCGGGGGCGGTTGTGGCCGAGTTCCCGGCCGCGGTGTCCAGATGGGCGGCGACTTCGCGGACCGTCCGGTACTCGAAGAAGAGGGTCGCGGGCAGGTCGGTGCCCAGCTCCCGTTCGAGCCGCCGGACGAGGTCGACGGCGGTGAGGGAGTCGAGGCCGAGGGAGAGGAACGGCGCGTCGTCGGGGATCTCGGCGGGCGGCAGCCGCAGTGCCGTGGCGAGCAGCTGGCGCAGCAGCGCGGCGGTGTCCGCGTCGGCCGTCCCGGGGCCCGGCGTCCTCTGCGAGGCGGCGGCGGGCGGTTCCGGGCGGGCGTCCGGGGCCGGGACCGAGGCGGCCGCCGCGCTCACCCCGCCCGGTGCGAGGTCCGCCCGACCGTGTGACGACGGGGCCGGGTCGGCGAGGAAGGAGCGCGTCGCGTCGGCGAGGAAGGGGCGCGCGGGGTCGGCGAGCACCGGGCCCGCCGGGTCGGCGATCAGCAGATGCGCAGCGTCGACCGCGCACGCCGTGCGGAGCGCCGCCAACACGGTACCGGCGTCCAGCGGCCGGCCCCCGGGCCGTGGTGGCGCGGCCGAGGAGCCGCGGGCCGTCCCGGTGCCGAGGGCGGCGGCCATGCCCGTCCCGGCGACGGCGGCGAGGCTCACGGACTGCCACGGCCGCCCTGCCCGCCGCTCCGACGCGGCGAAGGCGTCGAGGAAGGCATTGGCCCCGGCGTAGTCGCTCAACGCGCCCGCCAGGCCGGGCAGCAGGGCGGAGACGGAGGAGAGGACCACCCGGACCGCCGGGTCGAGCCCGTGCCGTCGCAGGCCCCGCGCGAGCAGCAGGGTGCCCCGGGTCTTGGCCGCCTGGGCCTCGGCCGTCCCGTCCGCGTCCCGGGTGCGCAGGGTGCCCGGCCGGACGACCCCGGCCGCGTGGAACAGGCCGTCCAGCCGGGGCAGTTGACGCAGCAGCGCGTCCACGTCCCGTTCCGCTGTCACATCCGCCGTCCGGTAGTGGACGGTGGCGCCCAGTGCGCGCAGCTCTTCGACGAGGCCCGCCGGAGGGTGGGCGGAGCGCCCGGCGAGGATCAGCGTGGGGCGGCCCCGCGCGGCCAGATCCCGGGCCAGCGCGCCGCCGATTCCGCCGCCGCCTCCGGTGATCAGGAAGGTGCCGTCCGCCGGCAGCGGCGACACCGCCCCGCCCGGCGGGACCACGGGCACAAGCTCCCGGCCGAGCCTGCGGCCCGCGCGCCAGGCGACCGCGCTGGACCGGCCCGGTGCGTCCGCCGCCCGGAGTTCGGCGAGCACGGCCGCCAGCCGCTGGGCCGGGGTGTCCAGCGAACAGAGGTCGACGCCGATGGCCGAGCAGCCCGGGGTCTCCTGCGGCAGGGCCAGCAGCGGTCCGCCGAGGACGGCCTGCGCGGGGCGCGGCCGTTCGCGCCCGTGGCCCGTGGTGTGGACGTCCTCCGTCACCACCACCAGCCGGCTCGCCCCGCTCTCGTCCAGCAGGGCCAGCGCCGTGTCGAAGGCCGCCAGCGCCTCGGCCTGCGTCCGGGCGAGCGCGTCCGCGTCCTCCTGGACGGGCGCGGACCCGGCCACCAGCAGGACGGTGTCCGCCGGTCCCTCGCCTCCGGTGCGCACCGGGACGCCCTCGGCGGCCAGCTCCGCCGCGAGCCGGTCGGCGGACACGGTGTCGGGGCCGGTCAGCAGGACGGTGCGTGCCGGGGCCGCCGTATCCGTCGTGTCCTGGATGCCGTCCGGTGCGGCCTCCTCCCACCGGACCCGGTGCAGCGGGGCCGTCGGCGGGTCCGGCCAGTAACGCGCGCGCTGGAAGGGGTAGGTGGGCAGCGGAACCCGGCGGTGGCCCGCGTCGAGCGCGGTGCGGTCCAGGGGCACGCCACGGGACCACAGCCGGCCGACGGTCTCCAGCAGCGCCCCGCGACCGGAGCCGGAACCGCCGGGCAGGGCGGGCGTCACCACCGCCTCCGCCGCCCCGGCCTCCGTCGCCGTTGCCGCTGCCGCCTGTGCCGCCGCGGACAGGGTCGGGCCGTGCCCGATCTCCACGAAGGTGTCGTAGCCCTCCCGGGCCAGGCGCGCCACGGCGTCCCCGAAGCGCACGGGCCGCAGGGCATGGTCGCGCAGGTACTCCGGACCGAGGACCGGCTGCCACTCGGCGGTGACCGTGCTCATCAACGGGACGGCCGGGGCCTGCGGCATGAGCCCGCGCGCCGCCTCGGCGAGCCGTTCGGCGACGGGACGCATCAGCGGCGAGTGGAAGGCGTGGGGGACGCGTAGACGGCGTGCCGGAACGCCCAGCCCGTCCAGCTCACGGGCGGCGCGTTCCACCGCCGTGACGCTGCCGGAGAGGACCTGGAACCCGGGGCCGTTGTACGCGGCCACCACCAGGTCACCGCCTGCCCCGGCCACCACGGCGGCCACGGCGTCCTCGCCGCCGCGGACCGCGAGCATGGCGCCGGGCTCCGTGAACGCGCCCATCAGCCGCCCGCGTTCGGCCGCGAACCGCACGGCGTCGCCCAGGCTCAGCGTCCCGCCGGCACAGGCGGCGGCGAGCTCCCCGACGCTGTGTCCGGCCACCGCGTCGGGCTCCACGCCCCAGGCCCGCAACTGGCGGGCGAGGGCCACCCCGGACGCGACGAGCAGGGGTTGCGCCACCTCCGTGGCGGCCTGCGCGGCGACGTCCACCTCCGGGTCCAGGCACCAGTCCCGCAGGGGGCGCCCGCGTACCGGCCCCAGCAGCGCGGACGCCTCGTCCAGCGTCTCCCGGAACACGGGCGCCGTGCGGTACAGGGCCCGGTCCCGGCCCGGGAACTGGGCGCCCTGCCCGGGGAAGAGGAAGACGAGGCGCGGGCGGGAACGGGCGACGCGCCCGGTGTGCCCGTCCGCTTCCCGGAGCGCGGCGGCGAGCCGGTCGCGCAGGTCGCCGTCCGCGACGACGGCGAGCCGGTGGGGGCCGTCGTCCCGCGAGGTGCTCGCCGTCAGGCAGACGTCCCCTTCGGTTTCGGCGAGTTCCGGGTGCTCGTCCAGGTGGCGGGCCAGCCGCGCGGTCGCCTCCCGCAGCGCGGACGCGCTGCGGGCCGACAGGGTCAGCAGGTGCGGACCGGTGCCGTGTGCGGCCCCGGCGCCCTGTGCGTTCCCGGTGCCGTGCGTGGCGCGCGCAGGGCGGGGCGGTGCCTCTTCGAGGACGGCGTGGGCGTTGGTGCCGCCGAAACCGAAGGCGTTGATCCCCGCGAGCAGCGGCTCGGGCGAGACCCAGTCCCGGGTCTCGGTCACCACGGAGAATCCGGCGGGCGCGAGCCCCGGCGCGGGCGGCGCGTGGTGCAGGGACGGCGGGAGCCTGCGGTGCCCCAGGGCCAGGACGACCTTCACCAGGGCGGGCAGGGCCGCCGCGTTCAGCAGATGGCCGGCGTTCGTCTTCACCGAACCCACCAGCCGGGGGCTGCCGTCGGGCCGCGCCGGGAACGCGTGGGCGAGAGAACGGAGTTCGATGGGGTCGCCCACCGCCGTGCCGGTGCCGTGCGCTTCCACATAGCTCACCGAGGCCGGGTCGGTGCCCGCCGCCTCATGGGCGCGGGTGATGACCTCGCGCTGGCGCAGCGGATTGGGTGCCAGAAGACTCATCGACCGGCCGTCGTTGTTGACGGCCGTTCCCCGGACCACCGCGAGGACGTGGTCGTCGGCGGCCCGGGCCGCGTCCAGCCGTGTCAGGACGAGCGCCGCACCGCCCTCCCCGGGGACGAAGCCGTCGGCGTCCGCGCTGAAGGCGCGGCCGCGCCCGGTGGGGGAGAGGGCCCCCGCCTCCTCCAGGAGCCGGTGCGCGGTGCCGGTGAGGTGCAGGTTGACGCCGCCGACGACGGCGAGATCGCACTCGCCGTCCAGCAGGCTGCGCCGTGCCAGGTGCAGGGCCACCAGCCCCGAGGAACAGGCCGTGTCCACGGCGAGCGCCGGACCGTCGAGGTCGAGGCACTGGGAGACCCGGGCGGCGATCAGGTTGGGCAGGTTCCCGGTGAGGGTGCCGGGCAGCGGCGGCCCGTCGGCGCAGGCGCGTTCCAGTACCTCGCGGTAGCCGCTCTCCCCGACGGCCGCGAAGACGCCGACCCGGCGGCCGTGCCGCCGGGGCCCCGCGTACCCGGCCCGTTCGAGGGCCTCGTGCGCGAGCTCCAGGAAGATCCGCGCCTGCGGGTCGAGTGCGCGGGCCTCGGCCTCGTCGATGCCGAAGTACCCGGCGTCGAAGCGCTCGGGGGCGTCGAGCAGCGCGGCCCAGCGCGGACGGGAGGTGTCCCGTCCGGTGCCCCAGCGCCCTTCGGGCACGGGGGCGACGGCGTCGTGACCGGCGGTCAGGAGGTCCCAGAACGCCTCGGGGGTGTCGGCGCCGGGGAAGCGGCAGGCCATACCGATGACGGCGGCGGACGTGGCCGTGGCGGCGGACGTGGCCGTGGTGGCGGGGGCGGCCGGACCGGGCGCGGGCCCGCCCGCATGGGATGCGTCGCCCTCGTTGCCCGCCCGGGCGCTTCCGTTGCCCGCACCGTCCGCGCTCGCCGCGCCGTCCGTGCTCGCCGCGCCGTCCGTGCCGGTGGCCGGGACGGTCCGCAGCAGCTCGGCGGCGAGCGCGGCGACCGTGCCGTGGTCGCGGATCACCGCCGGGGGCAGCGTCGTACCGAAGGTCTCCTCCAGCGCGACCAGGACCTCCATGGCGCGCAGCGAGGTCCCCCCGAGGCTCCCGAACCGCTGCTCGCGCCCGATCGACCCCGCGGGCAGCCCCAGCACCCGGGCCCATATCTCCCGGACCACCCCTTCGGCCTCGGCCCGCGTACGCGGAACCCCCGCCTCCCGCCGAGGCGCCCCGGCACGGGACTCCGGTCCCGCCCCGGCCCGCGCGGACGGGCCGGCCGTTTCCGGGACGGCGGACGGACCCCCATGACCCCCGCCCCACTCACCCGCCTCGTACCGCTCACGCAGCCGCTGCCGCTGGAGCTTCCCGCTCGTCGTCCGGGGGAAGGCGCCCGGCGGCAGGGCCAGCACCCGTACGTCGTCGTGGAGCAGCGCCTCGCGCACCCGGGCGGCGACCCGGCCGAGCGCCTCGGCCGCCTCGCGCGGCGGACCGGCCCAGGGTACGAACACCACGACGCGCTCGGCGCCCGTCGACGGGTCGGTGGAGCCGACCACCGCGCAGGTCCCGCGCGGCAGGCCCGGCGTCGCCGCGGCGACCTCCTCCATGTCCGGGGCGTGGAACGTACGGCCGTTGAGGAACAGCACGTCCTTGTGCCGCCCGGTCACACAGAGCCGTCCGTCGCGCAGGAAGCCCAGGTCGCCGGTGCGCAGCCACCCGTCGGCGAAGACCTCGGCGCTCACCTCCGGCAGCCCGTGGTAGCCGCGGGCCAACTGGGGCCCGCGCACCAGGATGTGACCGACCCGCCGGTCCCCGAGGTCCGCGCCCGCGTCGTCCGTGATCCGCAGCGCGCAGCCCGCGACCGGGGAGCCGACGTCCATCAGCTCGACGGCCGCCGCGTCGCCCGGCGCCGCGTCCACGGCCTCACCCCGGCTCAGCGCCGCACGGTCCAGGGCCAGCGGCTCGGCGACCTCCCCGGGCGGCGGGAACGTCACCGCGAGGGTCGCCTCCGCCAGTCCGTAGACCGGCTGGGCCGCCGCCGGGTCCAGCCCCGCCGGACGCGTCTTGCGGGCGAAGTCCCGCCACACCGCCGGTGCGATGGGCTCGGCCCCCACCAGCAGCAGGCGCACGGCCGACAGGTCCAGCCCGGCCAGGACCTCGTCGGGGACCCGCCGTACGGCCAGCGCGAGGGCGAAGTTGGCGGCGGAGAGCACGGTGGCCCGGTGCCGGGCCGCCACCTCGAACCACATCCGGGGGTGCTTCGCGAAGGTCAGCGGCCCGATCTTCACCTGCCGGGCCCCGGCGGCCAGCGGGGCGAGATGGGTCCCGATGAGCCCCATGTCGTGGAAGTACGGCATCCAGCTCACCACGACGTCGTCGGCGGAGAGCGCCGAGGCCCGGCGTATCTGCTCCAGGTTGGCGCGCACGGCACGGTGGGTGACCTCCACGCCCTTGGGCGCGCCGGTGCTCCCCGAGGAGAACTGCAGGAACGCGACCTCGTCGGGCGCCACGGCCACCGGCTCCCGCAGCACCGGCCCCTCGCGCAGCGCGGCGAGGGCCAGCGGCCTTGCCCCGTCCGGGAGTTGCTCCGCCACGGACGCGTTCGCGGCGTCCACGACGACGGGCGGCCGGCCCAGCTGGTCCCAGACGGGCCCCACGCGCCGGACGTCGGGCGCCAGCGGCACGGGCACCAGACCGGCGGCGAGCGCGCCCCAGAACATCGCCTGGAAGTCCTCGCCGCGGTCCGCGAGCAACGGCACACAGGTCCCCGGCGCCACCCCGGCCGCCCGCAGACCCCCGCCCACGCGCATCGCCTCGCCGAGGAGTTCGCGCAGCGTGACGGTCAACTCGCCGCCGTCCCCGCGCACATGGACGACGGTCTGCCCGGGAGCCTCCCGCACCGCGTCCAGCAGCACGTCCAGCAGTGTCTTGTCGTCGTCCACCGGCACAACGGTCCGTTCGTCACGCGCACGGCACCGCGCGCACTGGTCGTTCTTCCCCCGCCGAGGGCTCCGCCGCGGTCAACCGGTCAACGCCCTCGGTGATGATCCTATGAGCCTCCCGATCGTGGGGAATCAACCGCAGTGAGGAGCCCGCCTACCTCCCGGGACCGACGCGCCGAGTGTGCCCTCACCTCACCTCACCACGCCTCCGTCTCGTCCGCCGGGCGCGCCCCCGTCCTGCGGCCCGCCGCGCCGCCGCGTCCGATCCTCGTGGCGAGGAGGGGCAGCACCAGGACGGAGATCATCGCCGCGCCGACCAGGGCCGCCGCCGTGTCCGTGCCGAGGATCTTCTGGTCCGTGCCGATGGTCGTGATCGCCACCACCAGGGGCAGACAGGTCGAGCAGAACAGCGCCAGGGCCGCCCGGTCGGCGCGGCCGGGCTCCCGTGGCGCGAAGGCGTACACGGGACCGCCCCGGACCAGGACGAACAGCAGCAGGAACACCGGGACCAGCAGCAGCGCGCCGCCGTCGTGGAGCAGGGCGTCGAGGTCGAACTCGATGCCGGTCACCACATAGAAGAGGGGGACGAGGAAGCCGAACCCCATGGCCTCCACCTTGCCCATGACCTCCCGCCCGTTTTCCGGGGCCGCGCTCTGGAGGACCAGCCGGGTCACCACCCCCGCGGCGAACGCGCCCAGCAGCATGTCCAGGCCGAACGCCGTGGCGAGGCCGAGCATCGAGGCGAGGAGCAGCATCACGAAGCGGACGGCGAACTGGGCGCTGCTGTGCAGGGTTTCGTCGACCAGCCGGGAGAACCAGGGCGGCCTCGGCCGCAGCGCCCAGAAGACGGCGGCCGCCGTGATGACCGCGAACAGGACCAGCAGCACGGCGGACTCGCCGGGCTTCCGGCCGCTGAGCAGCAGGGCGACGGCGACCACCGGGCCGAACTCGCCCACGGCCCCGAAGGCCGAGACCGTCCGGCCGAAGGGCGTGTCGAGGTCGCCGCCGTCCCGCAGAATCGGCAGTACGGTGCCCAGGGCGGTGCTGGTCAGCGCGGTGGCGATCACGAACACCCCGGACAGCCCGTGCTCGTCGGCGAAGAGGAGGGCGATCCCGATGCCCGCCGCGAGGGAGACCGGCCAGGCCAGCAGCGCCCGGTTGAGGGTCCGCCCCCGGACGGCCGCGAAGTCGATCTCGTATCCCGCGAGGAAGATCAGCATGCACAGTCCTAGGTCGGCCAGGGTGTCGGTGACCTGGCCACCGTGCGCCCAGCCGAGGACCTGCGGACCGAGGAGGACGCCGAGCGCGATCTCGAAGACCACCATCGGGACGCGCATCCGACGGCCCGCCAGGTCGGCGAGCAGGGGCGCGAGCACGGCGGCGGCCATGATCAGGACGAGGGTGCCGGGTTGGGACATGCAGGTCTCATACCTGGTCGCGCCGGCCTCCCGGGCGCGACGCGCCGCCCGCGCGCGCCCCGACCCGGCGGGTGCTGCCGCCGGCGCGCCCGCCCATGCTCACCCCGACGGCACGCACAGGACGGCGCCCCGGTGGCGGCCCCGGGGGAGGCCGGCCGCCGTGACCCGCGAACCGGACCGCGAACTGTCCCCCGGACCGGCCCGCGAGCCGACCGCCGAACCGGACCGCGAACCGTCCCTCGAACCGGACCGCGAACCGGACTGCGGATCCGCCGCGGACGACGACCTCGCGCCGGGCCCGCCCGCCGCGCCCCGTCACGAGCAGCGCACGCGACCTCCTGGTCGCGGCCGGCGCTCACGGTGCGCCGCCGGGCCCTGGATCGCCTCGCGGCCGCCGCCCTGCGCGACCCCCTCCTGACGGACATGGCATCCCTGGCGGACCCGCAGGGGCTGGGCGGGCCGGAACGGTGACGGGCGGTCCGGAACGGTACTGGGGGGGCGGGCCCGCTCAACCCAGGATGCAGAGTTCGTTGTTCTCGGGATCGGCGAGGGTGGTCCACGCGTAGGGGCCCTGACTGCCGTGGTGCAGAAACGTCGCCCCCTTGGCGATCAGCCGCTCGACGACGGCCCGGGGCTCGTCGGGCCCCGTCTTCACGTCCAGGTGCACCCGGTTCTTGACCGCCTTGGGCTCCGGCACGAGCTGGAACAGGATGCGCGGCGTCCGGTCCGTGCCTTCCGGGTCCCGGATCGCGGTACCGGCCTTCCACACCAGGACGCCGTGGTGCGTCGTGGTGTCCTCCTCACTCGCCCGCCCCTCGGCGACCATCCGCCGGATGAACGCCTCGTCCCCCGGCTCCACTTCCCAGCCCAGGGCCTCGGCCCACCAGTCGGCGAGCGCATGCGGGGTGGCCGAGTCGACCGTCACATCGAAGGTGTACGCCATGGGCCGACCCTACGCAGCGGCGCCGTCGGCTCGGGGGTCCCTCACCGCCGGGCGTGCCGTCGGCGCCGGTGGGCGTGACGCCCGGGGCGGTACAGGACGAGGACGGCCAGCACGAGTGGGGTCAGGGTCAGGACCGTGAACGTCATGGGGTGCGTGTGCCCCGTCAACGCTCATCCGCACGTCTTGTGGGGCGTGAGGCTGGGGCCGGGCGCGGGACCCGCGTTCAGAGCGTGGCCCGCCAGCCGGCGCGTGCCAGCCGGGTCCGGCCGTCCGGCGTGATGAGGACGCGGGCTCCGCGGACCGGGAGTTCGCCGTGGGTGAGCCAGTAGCCGCGGATGCCGTCCAGGACCTCCCAGAGGCGGCGCGGACCGCTCTGGTGCACGATGGTCGGCCCGGTGCCGTTCGACGACGCCCGTGCCCACGAGCCGTCCGGGTGCGCGAGCCACGTCACCCGGTGGCCGTCGGTCTCGTCGAAGCCGTACAGGGTCCCCGGCGCCTCGATCGAGAGCATCGCGGCCACGTCCCAGGCCTCCTGGATGTCGAGGGCCGGAAAGTCGCTCCCCGTGACGGAGTCCCCGTCCCGGTTCCGGGCGGCGTCCCGGAGCCCTTCGGGCAGGGTGTCCGGGTAGTCGTCCCCGGCGCGGGCCTGCATGAAGCCGGCTCTGTCCCACTCCACTTGGCCGACGGCGGTGCCGTCCTCCCGCTTCTCCGCGGTGACGATCAGCGTGGTGTCGCTGATCGTCGTGACCAGGCGTCCGCCCGGGCGCAGCGCGGCGAGCCACGAGGGCGGGACCCGGCGCACGGCGACGGTGGCCACGATCCGGTCGTACTCTCCCGGCAGTACGCCTGTGCCGTCCAGCACCTCAAGTTGTGGGCGCAGTCCGATCCGGTCCAGGCGCTGCCGGGCCGCGTTCACCAGGTACTCGTCGACGTCGATACTGGTGACCCGGTGCTCCTCCAGCCGCAGCGCCGCGAGGGCGGCCCCGTAGCCGGAGCCGGTGCCGATGTCCAGGAGCTCGCAGCCGTCGGCGATGCGGGCGTGCTGGAACATGCGTACGACCAGGCTCGGGAGGGTCGCGGACGAGGTGGGCAGCCCGGCCGGGGCGCCTCCGTACGCGGCCAAGTCCGCGTGGTGCGGCCCGACACGGGTGATCACGGACCGGTCCGCGTAGGCGTGCTGTGCCCAGGCGGTCTCGTCCGACGGGCCGTCGCGCAGCGCCCAGGCGCCGGCGCGGCGATGCCACCAGCGGGGCATGAACCGGTGGCGCGGGACGGCGGCGACGAGAGGCCGCCACCGCGACCCGGGGTCCGTCGCCTGCTCGGCGAGGGTCGTTGCGTGCTTCTCCCACTGCATCGTCAGCTCCTGGTCGTAGGCGGGGCAGGCCGGGGGCCTCGGTGTCGGCGGGATTTCAGTCGCCGGAGTCGTCGGGCGGCCGGCCGTCCTTGGCGATCGGGGCCGACCACAGCGGGCGCAGCCGCGTATTCGGGGCTGAGCACGATGTCGGCCAGGCGCTGCTGCCTGACGTTACCGGTCGGCAGGAAAGCGGGAGAGGGTGCGGGCGGTGATGGTCCCCGGAACAGCCCCGCCTGCGCGGGGTCCTTCAGCAGCTCGAACGCGCCGCTGCACAGCCGGATCAGGCTCGCGTACGTCTCCTTGCCCACCTGGCCGCGGAGGTCGTGCTCAACGGCCAGCCGGGCCCAGCTCCCCTCGATGCCCAGGACCCGCATCCGCCGGTCCCGCTCCTTCATGTCCGGCGCGAGGTCCCGGAACAACTGCCCGGGCTGAACGTCCTATGCGATCACGATTTCTCCTCCAAGATGTACCCGTGCTCGCGGGGCACGCCGTGGCGGGTGGTGGGGCTGGTGTGGAGCTGCGACGCCTCTATCCGGCGAAGGAGCAGCTCGCGGCCGTCGGCGGTGAGGGTGACGACCTGGACCTTGCCCTAGTCGTAGCCGAACCCCGGTCGTCCGTCAGTCACCTTGATCCGGGGGCCGCCGGGCTCCATGGCCCGGTACACCTGATTCTTCTCGATCATGGCCGTCTTCTTCCGGGGTCAGGGGCAGGTCTCGCCGTCCAAGACGGTCTGCAGGGTCACGAGGACCTCGAACTGGTACGTGCCGGGTCCGGGGGTCTGGCTGCAGACGACCCAGTTGCCGGGCACCTGGGCCCGATCCTGCCCGAGAGCATCCTCGCTGACGACGTACCGGAACCCGGCCGCTTCCGCGAGGCGCTCGCCCAACTCCAGAGACCCGCCGGTCAGGTCGGCCAGGTCGGCCGTCTTCGGGTCGGCGAACGGGTCGTTGGCGGCCGCCTCAGCGCCCTGCCGCGCCATCTCTTCGAGGTTCTTCTCGTTCTGACCGAACACGCCGTACACCTCCCGCTCGGCCTCCGACATGGTCTCGGAAGGAGACGGCTCGACAGGCACGGTGACGGGCGGCTGAGACGGCTCGGCGCCGGTGCGGTCGCTGTTCTGGCAGGCCGTCAGGAGCAGCAGGGCGGGCAGGACGAGGGTGGCGGCGGCCCGCACGGTGCGCATCGCGGGGTCCTTTCCGGGGTGGTGGCGGGTGGATGGGCGGCGGCCCGGGGCGCGGGCCGCCGCCCGGCGGTGCGCGGTCAGCAGGACTCGGTCTGCTTCACCGAGTACAGGGTGATCGTCTTCTCGACGGCGTGCTTGCCCGGGGTGGGCTCCTGTTTGCACACCTTCCAGTTCCTGTCCATGAGCAGCATCCGCTCCATGCCCGTGTGGTCCTTCTCCCGCAGGGAGTAGAACCCGGCCGCCTGGGCGGTGTCCTGGGCGTCCTGGTGGGTCAGGCCAACGAGGTTGGGCAGGGTGCCCATCTCGACGGTCGGGGCCTTCTCGGCGGGCTTGTCGTCCGCCTTCTTCGGCTTCTCCGCCGGGGTCGCAGTGACCGTCTTCGTCGCCGTGGCCGTCGGCCGGGCCGTCTCGGTGGCCGTGGCGGTTACCGTGACCGTCGGCTGGGGCCCGGCCTTCGCCGAACCGGCCGGGGCCGTGCCGTCGTTCTCGCTCATCGCCGCACCACAGCCGGTGCCGATGACCAGGATCGCGACGCCACCGGCCCAGACCCGCTTCATCTTGTGCAGGGGACGGACCGCAGGCGCGGGCGTCTGGTACGGCTGCGGTGGGTAGGGCTGGTGCGGAGGCGGGTAGCTGCCGTTCATGGGATACGTCCTCCTTGCGGGCGTAGGCGGTGGATGAGAGATGGGTCAGGCGGGGCAGGTCCGGCGGGTGTTGGCCTCGTACTCGACCTCGCCGTCCTTCAGGCCGGTCGCAGCCGTCCCGTTGATGCCGACCGCCTTGCGGCCGTTCGCGAGCCGGTTGTCGACCTCCGGCGTCCCCCGGTCGAACAGTTGATCAGGACGAAGTAGCCGGTGTTCTCGGTCAGCCCGGCCGCGACATGGTCGAACACCGCGCGGGTACGCGTGGTGAAGTTCATGGTCCCCCTGGGACGAAACAGCCGGAACACCCCCGCCTGCGCGGGAACCACACTTGCTGAGCTGCTTCTTCGGGAGGCCTTTGCGCTTTCTTTGCCTCGCTTGGGCCCTGCCGCATGGGGATCATCCTCGCAGAGCAGCCGCGGCGCCGCGGCTGGTCCGTCGAAGACGCCGGTGCTGGTGCCGCATGGTTCGCCGTCGGCGCGTTCGTCTTGTACCGGGCCGAGCTGCCACGGGCCTCGTGTGGCCGATGCCCCGTCCGAAGTGTTCGTCCGCACCCCAGGGACGCATCCACCCGTTCGTGCGGCACACCCGGGCCGCCCGGCCGCCGTGTTCGATGACGTGCGCGCGTACCCCCGCCGCTGCCAGGGAGCCGGCCCGGTGTCCATGGGCCACCGGCCGGAAGGCCCACGGTCGGCCGCCCCGCCGCCCCCCTCACCCCCCTCCACCCCCGACAGCCCCGCCTCGTGGGCCGTGTCCAGGAGGACGCGGGCCACGGCGGAGTCCGGTTCGCGGGCGGCGATGACCAGGCCGATGGGGACCGTGCGGACGGGGTCGACCAGGGGCAGTGCGCGCATTCCGGGTGGGACGCCGAAGACGTGGAGCCATGCCTGCGGGACGATGCTCGCCCAACGGCCCGTCCGGACGTGGGCGAAGAGGGAGGCGACCGAGTCGGTCTCGACGCGGGGGGCCGCCCGCAGGCCGGATTCGGTGAAGACCGCGTCCAGGACCCGACGGCCCTGCATACGCGGAGTCAGCAGGCACAGCGGCAGACGGGACGCCTCCGCCCAGGTCGCCGTCGTCCGGCGGGCGGGGTCGTCCGCGACCCCGGTCAGCAGAACGTACCGTTCCTTGTAGAGGGTGACGGTCCGGAAGTGCTCGCCCAGGTCCTCGTGGAGATAGGTGAGTCCGGCGTCGAGCTCGAAGCCCCGCAGGCGTTCGAGGGTCTCCTCCGACCGCAGGTCCGTCACCACCTCCACCGTCACCAGCGGGTGCGCCGCGCAGAACGGGGCCGTCAGAAGCGAGACGGCGCCGGACGCGGTCGGGACCGAGCCGATCCGCAGGCGCCCGCTCAGACCGGTGCGCAGGGCCGTGACCTCGTCCTTGAGGGCGTCCCGGTCGGCCAGGATGCGCTGGGCCCACACCACGATGCGCTCGCCTTCGGGGGTCAGTCCCTCGTAGGTCCGGCCCCGCTGGACCAGGAGGACGTCCAGCTCGTCCTCCAGCTTGCGGATCGCCTCGGACAGGGCCGGCTGCGAGACGTGGCAGGACTGCGCGGCACGGGCGAAGTGCCGCTCCCGGGCGAGGGACACCAGGTATTCGAGCTGGCGGAAGAGCATCGCTGTCCCTCGGGGTGGTCGGTGTCCGGTCGGTACATCGCTACCACGGCCGGCGCGCCGGGCGGTGGCGCCGCCGCCGAAGAACCCGGTCGGACCCCGTCCGTGGCAGGCAGATGCCGGCGGCTGTACGCGGCCGTGACCACCAGGCACAGCAGCCCGACCGCCGCCATCGCGACCAGCAGCGCCGGATAGGAGACGCTGCCCGCCGTGACCGCGAGCAGCAGCGGCGCGAGGAAGCCGATGGAGGTGGTGCCCTGGTACAGGGAGGCCGCCGACGGGCGCGCGTGCTCGGGCGTCAGCCGCTCCGTCTCCTTCAGCCCGGAGACCAGGGTGAGCCCGTATCCGGCACCGAGGACGACCGCCGCGGCCGGCACCAGGACCACCGACCCCCGGTGCACCGCGAGCGCCCCGGTGAGCAGTCCGGCGATCACGGTCGCCACGGCCGCGAGGGTGGCCCGCGCGCTGCCGGTGTGGTCGAGCCGGGCCGCGAACGGCTGGACGACCAGTCCCGTGGTCAGCGTCAGCGCCGCCACCAGGCCGCTGCCCGCGCCGCGAGCGGCCGGACCCGCGCCCCGGACGTCGGACGAGCGGCCCGGCCTCTCAGCGGGCCGGAGTCGGCACGGCCGACGGCTGCCATTCCCGCCTGAGCAGACCGAACACCCACGAGTCGGAGACCTCGCCGTTCACGACGCAGTCTTCCCGCAACGTCCCTTCACGCACGAATCCGACCTTCTCCAGTACCCGGGCGGATGCCTCGTTGCGCGTATCGGCCTCGGCCTGGACCCGGTTCAGGTCCAGTGTGTCGAATGCCCACCGCAGCAAGGCGTGCGCGGCCTCGGTCGCGTAGCCGTGGCCCCACATCGCGTCGTCGAGGCAGTAGCCCAGCGACGCACTGCGGCAGTCCGGGTTCCATCCGGTCAGACCGCACCAGCCGACGAAGGCACCGTCGGAAGCGCGGTCGACGGCCACCCGCGCCCCGGTGCCTTCGTCCGCGATCTTCCGGCACATCGCGATGAAGCGGTCGGCGCGGGCGTGTTTGGTCCACGGCGGGGAGTCCCAGTAGCGCATCACACAGGTGCTGCTGTGCAGCGCGAAGAGGTGGTCCGCGTCGGCGTCGGTGAAGGGCCGCAGCCGCAGGCGGGCGGTGTGCAGTACGGGGGTGGCCAGAGTCATGCGCACCATCTTGTGTCCCAAGGGGCGGGCAGAACACCGAATATCCGATCCCGGTCCGGTCCTCACGACCGGGCGGCACAGCGTGATTGTGTGATCCCGGCCTCACCCCACCCGCACCCGCTCGCTCTCCCCCTCCGAGAGGAACGACGCCAGCGCGCGGCCCTCCTCGGCGACCGCGTCGCGGGCGGTGGGGGTGAGGCGGTGGAGCGGGGTGACCGAGATCGTGTCCTCACGGACGGTCCAGGTCGCGGCGACGCGGCCGTCGACCAGGACGACGCGTTCCCCGGCGACGGACAGGCCCCGGTGCTCGTCGTCGATGATCCGGCTGCGGTCGTGGTAGCCGAGGATCGCGTTGTCGAAGGCGGGGAGGAAGCGCACCGGGGCCGGGGTGTCGGGGTCCGGGCGGGGCGCGTCCGGGAGGTCGAGCAGTTCCCGGCCGCGCTCGTCCCGGAAGGTGACCAGCTCCTCGCGGACCGCGGCCACCGCGGCGGGCAGCCCCGAGACCCCGCACCAGGCGCGCAGGTCCGCCGAGGCGGCGGGGCCGTACGCGGCCAGATAACGCCGGACCAGGTCCTGGCCCACGGGATCGGACGGGTCGTCCGGGGCCGGGGCCGCGTCCCGGCCCAGCCAGGAGGACAGAGCGGCGTGCCGCGCCCCGGCCGCCTTGGCGCGCCACACCCCGCGCGGCGGGCACTGCACCATCGGGAGGACGGCGAGCAGCATCTCGCCCAGCGGCCGGGGGCCCGCGTCCGGCCAGCGCTCCGTGAGGGCCCGGCCCAGCTCACCCACCGGGCGGGGTTCGCCGTCCGCCGTCAGCTCCCGTCCCACCGCGGCGAGTTCGGCGGGATCGACGCCATCGAGCCGACCGCGGTAGACCCCGACGACGCGCTGGAGGAGCATCGCGTCGTGCCGGGTCCGCCAGGCGAGGGTGTCCTCGGCGGTGAGCAGGTGGACGGTGCGGCGCATCAGATGGGTGCGCACCACGCGCCGCCCGGTCAGCAGCTCCGACAGTGACGCCGGGTCGAAGTCGCGCAGCCGGGACCACAGCCCGGTGAACGGCTCCTGCGGTTCCTGCGCCTGGAGTCCGCACAGGTGGCGGACGGCGTCCAGGGCGGGGAGTCCGGCGCGGTCGAGCAGCAACTGCCGGGCGAGCGCGGCGCGGTTGAGCGCCCGCCGGTCGAGGACGGCGACGGTCACGGGCCCACGTCCCGGTGGCCGGGCGGCCGGTGGTGCGGGTGCGGGTGCATGGCGGTGGGCGTTCCTTCCGTCGGGCGGTGGTTCGGGCGGTGCGGCGGTGGTCCGTGCGGGCGTCGCGGGGCGGGCGCGCTCAGGTGGACGTCTGCCCGTCGAGCGTCTCGCGCACGATGTCCGCGTGTCCGGCGTGCTGCGCGGTCTCCGTGATGATGTGCAGCAGCACGCCCCGGACGCTGCGTACCTCACCGGGCTTCTGCCAGGGCGCCTCCGGCAGCGGATGGGTGGCCGACAGGTCCGGTGCCGAGGCCACCAGTTCGGCCGTCCGGGCCGCGACCTCCTCGTAGCGTTCCAGGAGCCCCGCCAGCGTCTCGCCGGGCTCCATACGGAAGCCGGCCTCGTGCTCGATCGCCCACTGGGGGACCTCCCGCGCGGTGCCGGCCGCGAGGTCCTCCCAGGTGACGCCCTCCGGGAGGTCGAAGCGCAGCACCTCGGAGCCCTCCACGGCGAAGCGCGTCCAGCGCTCCTCCATCGCGGTGACGTGCTTGACCAGGCCGCCGAGACAGAGGGTGCCGGCCGTCGGGGACCGGCGGGCCTGCTCGTCGTCCAGCCCGCGCACGGTGGTGAGCAGGGCCGCCCGCGCGGTGGAGAGCGCGCCGAGCAGGTCGGCGCGCTCCCCGTCCAGGGCGGTGGTGGTCGGGGGAGTGGGCGTGGCAGCGGACATGGTGATCGAATCCTTCCGGGTCGTCCTCGTCGTGCCCTGGTGCGGCACTGGACCCACCGTGACAGCCATCGAGGACAGATCCTGTCCGCTATGCCGCGTGTCCACGGACGAACCGTGCCACGCGGTCAGCCGCCCGCGCCCCGGACCACGGCCAGGACCGCCGTCAGCGCCACGGCCAGGAACACCGCGCACCCCGCCGCGCACCGCGCCAGCAGCCGGCGGCGCAGGACGCGGAACGCCTCCTCGTACTCGGCGCGCAACTCCTCGGCCCGCGTGGCCGTGCGCTGCCAGGACTCGCGGGCGAGCGCCAGGTACTCCGCCTCGAACCGGGCGCACACCAGCTCCCGTTCGGAGCCGGCCGGCCACAGGTCCGAGGCGAACCGTTCCGCCGCCCGCCGGCCCTCCTCCCGGGTGGCGGAGAGCAGCAGATGCCCCTCGATGTCGTTCACCAGGGCGCGGGCCTCGGCCCGGTGCCCGTCCGTCGCCGTCACCGGGAGACCAACTCCCGGGCGGAATCCGCCGCCGCCGGGTCCGCGATCTCCGGGTGGTGCAGGTCGAACGCCGGGGATTCACTGCGGATGCGGGGCAGGGTGAGGAAGTTGTGCCGCGGAGGCGGGCAGGACGTCGCCCACTCCAGGGAGCGGCCGTAGCCCCACGGGTCGTCCACCGCGACGGGCTTGCCGTACTTGGCCGTCTTCCAGACGTTGTACAGGAACGGCAGGATCGACAGGCCCAGGACGAACGAGCTGATGGTGGAGACCGTGTTGAGGGTCGTCAGCCCCTCCGCCGCCAGATAGTCCGGGATGCGCCGCACCATTCCCTCCGTGCCCAGCCAGTGCTGGACGAGGAAGGTGCCGTGGAAGCCGATGAACAGGGTCCAGAAGGTGATCTTCCCGAGGCGTTCGTCGAGCATCTTGCCGG